>CAZDPF010000189.1:0-3695 GCA_964507215.1 uncultured Chryseobacterium sp.
ACAACCAGTTGATGAACTGTGGATGTCCCCAGTCGTTGGCGGCATTCACCCATGAGCCGTCTTCCACTTTCACGATGTCAGTGGCTGGCACTGGATGATCATCTAAGAATTGTTGAATAGTAGTAGGCACATACCCTTGGCTGGCCGCGGCATTGGCCAAGCCCGGCACCGAATTATTGTAGTAATCAAAGCCTCCACCCCACGCATTGTCGCCATCGTGCGCGAAGAGTACCATGGAAGGATGGTTGGGATCATTGTAGGGTGCAATATGGTTGTCGATATCACCAGTTCCCATCAAGCTAAAACCATTTTGATAGCTGAGCAGATCGGCCATCGGCACTACATCAATCTTGTGTTCAATACCTGTATTGGGATCTACATACTTGGCTTTATGGGCCTGATAGCAATAAGGCGCAGCAAAGGTGCCGCCTCTTCCATCAATCTGTCCGCTCCACCAATTATTGCCATTGGTAGACACTTTATCGGCTTTGTTGGGTGGGGAAATATTGCAACCAGAAGTTCCGAAGTTGATCGGATAATCATTGAGGGTTCTGGCCAAATGGGAGTTGGCCACGATGGTCCACTCAAAACCCTCCTCTACCAGCACCTTGATGATGCGCTCGGAGAAGGAACACTCTGCCGGCCAATATCCTTTGGAATAGTTGCCACCAAAAACCTGGTTGTAACGAAATTTATGGGCTTGAATCTGCATGCGCAGCACCGCATCGGAGAGCAAGGGAGACAGCGCATGGTGATAGGTGAAGCCGGTCAGATCCATTCGCGGATTGCCCCCGGAGGTCGTCCAATTTCGAGCGGTAATATTATGGGAGTTCCAATTCGGACTGTAGCCCCATTGGTAGGCGTTGCCCAGACTTTGAATATTGTCCATCAAACAGCCCGAATAGTTCACCTGGGCACCGGCTTCAGGATGGCCTAACAGCGACTGCACCGCATCTTTGGCCCTGTACTGGTACACTGCTACACGATCGGCTTTACCGAAGATATCCTGAAGATCATTCAAGGGATGGGCCACTCCACTATTGGGGTAGTTGTTGCCGCCATTGAACTTGAGATCGTTGGACTCCTTCGCAGATTGGATACGGTTGGGATTCTGGGCGCTGCGTTCCGGCCAGTAAATCGGTTGCTGCATATGCCAGAGATAAGACATATGCACTTGTGCCATTGCTGAGGTACCTACCAACAACAAGAAGGCAAGGAGTGGTGTGTTCTTGTGCATAAGTGTGAAATAAACACTTAGTAAACTTACTAACTATGACTTCTATCACACATTGAATTGCTAGGCCCTTTCAAAAGGAGGGTAGATCATGGATAATGAACGCGTACCATGCTTCATCAGCCTGTTCAAGAGGGTGGAAAAAGCGAGCCAAAAAAAGTTGGCTGACGAAGCCAATACTCTCCCACAAAAAACCCCGCACGAGGCGGGGCTAAAAAATATAGATAGGGAATGGCTATTCCTTCACGATACGTTCATGATAGAGCTGTCCTTCGCTGTTCACTTCTAGCAGGTAAACGCCAGCGGCCAAGGCAGATAAATCCAATTGCTCTTCGGTTGCATTGGCTTTCCGACTTGTAATGGCTCTGCCATTCAAATCGATTAGCCTTAATGTGCTGCCTTCTGGGTCTTGTACGTAGAGTAGGTTGTTGGTGGGATTGATTTTCCTCGGATAGGTCTGTCAAACTGGTGGTTTCGTCTTTGTTCGACGAGACAACCCGCTCGCGGTAATTAGAGTAGGTGCCATTGGTAAAGGCTCCATCCACACGCCCTCTCACATCAAGGCGATAGCGTGCTGGCGGAAGTCCGTTAATGATAAATGAAGTGGTAGTTTCTCCAAGAGCGATATAGGTTTGATAGAGGGTGCCTAAGCCACCGCCCGTCATGTTCTTCACCCGAATCTGATAGCGGTCAATGCGAGAAGGATCAGATACCGTCCACACCGGACGCAGACTTCCACCACCAAGGTTTTGAACCGTACTGCGTACAGGGATTGTACTTGAGTGAACGTCATTTATAGTAACGGAGGTGATTTGATTGGAATAGCAATCAAAATGGTCTTTCACCAATACGTTATAGTTGCCTGGCTGGAGTTGGATAAAACGGTTGGAGAAACGATCGTTGGCCCAAACAGTATCCGTTCCATTGTCGAGGCCGAAGTCCCAAGTGCGTCTACCACCATTGATCCCGAACACATTGATTTTTCCTTTGGTGGCATCTACAATCTGGAAGGTGTTCACCGAGTAACCAAAGTCTTCACAATTGATGGTAAAGTTGCCAATACATGAAGAATTGGTATTGCCCGATTCAGAGATAAAGTACTCGTAGTTGCCAGGTGCAATTGGGGTAAGGCTACGAGAGTTGGTAAGAGCGTTCACTCTAGACCAAGCGGTATCGCCTTCTAAGCGGAACCAAACATTGTACGATGAAGCACCTGTAGCATTCCAAGAAAAGTTGGCACTGTAGTTACCATTGGTTGTGACCACAGGCGAAAAAGCAGAATCGCAGCGTTCAATGGTATCTGAAAAGGTTGAAGCCCCACAGATGTTCTCGAGATACAACTTCACCTCAAAAATCCCACTGCCTGCGTATTCGTGGTAAGGCCAATAGGCATTGGACATGGTTCCATCACCAAAGTCCCAATGCACAGAGTCGGCATCGAGCGGAAAATAATTACCTGGCACCTCTATTCTGATGGAATCCACGGCCGTTCTGAAGCCATCTGATACTTCTACGTAATAGTTGGTGTCTTGCCAAGGCATGACTACGGGAGCAGCGGCAGTAGAATCATCCATGGTCCACTTGCCATTTCGCCAGCGATAGCTGTAATTGCCCGTTCCACCAGAAACCAATGTGGGAAGCGTTTGAGAAGCACCGCTGCAAACGGTAATGGTGTCAGGCAGATTGATCTCCAATTGAATACCATCCATTAGATCCAGTGCTACCAAATATTCATGTCCCCAATTATCCCCATTGTAAGGCCATAGCTGAAACGGACCAAAATCGGCAGTATCTGACTCTGGAAAGAAGGTCCAATTGTACTGACCTAGGCAGAATGCCATGCCCTTTACCGCCACCATGTGAGTTGGGGTGCCTACTACCACTCTTTGCGGCTGATTAAACCACTCCAAGCGGCCATTGCGATTCAGCTTTCCGAATAAGGGGTTCTTAAAATAATCAGTTGGAATGGGCACGTGGTCAAAGTGCGTCCCTGCACCTACGCTCATCACCGCCTGAAAAATCACTCCACCAGATGGATCATGAGCAATCGAGATGTAGGAGCCGCTGTTGTTGACACTGTCTCCTCTTGTAATCCAGAGGGTACTGTCTGTGTTATAGTGATATTTCTGAATGTATAGCGCTCCCATATTGTCATTCCCTGCCAAATAGAGGGTGTCTTGGGCCACCTTCAAATCTGAAACTTTATCAGTGAAGACTTTCTGGCTAAAAGAACCGCCTCCTGCCGGGTTGAATTTGTACACGTGGGAATTGCCAGAACCCGTATTGCCCCAATGAGAACCGATGTAGAGGTTTCCGTTGCTGAATTCTGCTCTTGGGCTGCTCCAAATACTTCCACCAGCCACCATTACTGATGCTAGCTGAAAAGCTCCTTGTGATGAATACTTGAAAACAAATTGCTCCCGTTAGTAGCTACCTGCACAGAATGCGTTTGACCAGAGCT
>CAZDPF010000190.1:0-3613 GCA_964507215.1 uncultured Chryseobacterium sp.
TAGCTCCTCAGTGCCGATCTCTCCTGTAATATGCCCGAGATGTTCCAAGGCCAAGCGAATATCCATGGCGATGAATTCTCCGCTCACTCCATCCATCAAACCGCGATGAACGGCTTGCAGGGCAGCTCCAGCGGCTTGCAGCTCGCCTTGGTGGCGCACATTGGTCACTATTACGTCTTCTTGAAAGCGATAGTGACGCCTGCACTCTTCCAACAACACTTCCCGCAATTCATGCAGGCCAATTTCTTCTCGGGCTGAAATCACCAACAATCGTCCTTCTGCCTTGAGTAATTCTTCTGCTTCTTGGCTGCCAAAACGGTCTCGCTTGTTCAAGACAATGAGCACAGGCCGGTCGCCGGCCTCTTTTCTAATCCGCCCCAGCGCTTGTACATGTCCGGTCAAAGGCATCCCCAAATCCACCATATACAATATCATGGCCGCTCGTCTGATTTTCTCAAAGGTGCGGGCGATGCCCAACTGCTCTACATGATCGGTGGTCTCTCGAATTCCGGCGGTATCGATGAATCGAAATTTGAGTCCATCCAATACCAAGGTGTCTTCAATGCTGTCTCGGGTGGTTCCGGCAATGTCGCTCACCAAGGCTTTTTCTTCTTGAAACAAGGCGTTCAGAAGGGTTGATTTCCCCACATTGGGTTCGCCTACAATGGCAACGGGAATTCCTTCTTTAATGGCTTGTCCGGTGGCAAAGGAGGAGGAAAGCCTTTCGATTTCTTTCTCCAATCGATGGAGCAAAGAGAACAGTTGGGAGCGATCAGCAAATTCAACGTCTTCTTCTGTGAAATCGAGTTCAAGTTCTACCAAGGCGGCAAAATCAATCAGTTCTTGTCGCAAATGTTTCAGCTTGCCTGAGAATCCTCCGCGCAACTGGTCAAGGGCCACCCGATGTGCCGCTTGGTTCTCTGCGGCAATTAAATCAGCTACGGCTTCGGCTTGGGAAAGATCCATTCGGCCATTCAGAAAAGCTCTTTGGGTAAACTCTCCGGGCTTGGCCAATCGAATCTGCTGTTCATGAAGCAGTTGAAGCAGTCTTTGGATGATATAGGGCGAGCCGTGACAACTGATTTCTACTCCGTCTTCACCGGTAAATGATCGAGGGGCCCGAAAAACAGTCAAGAGCACTTCGTCAAGCCATTGATCGCCATCTTTAATTCGACCAAAAACGGCTTGATGTCCGGCAATTTCCAACAGATTCTTGGTGCCTGCCGCTACAAATAAAGAATTGACAGATTCCAAGCTTCGGCTCCCGGAAATCCGTACCACGGCAATGGCGCCGGTTCCCGTAGGGGTAGCAAGGGCACAAATGGTATCGTTGACCTGTAGGCTGTTCATGCCGCAAAGGTCGGTGAAACGGACAGTGTCAGGAAGGGCTTAAACCAGTGCTTGTAATTGCTCGATATTGAGGGGCTTGATGAAAAAGTCGCTGATTTGCGCGTAGCTTTTCGCCTTTTGCCGATCACTGTCATTGGTAGAGGAGGTCACCATGATCACCCGATAGGCCTGAAGCTGCTCATTGGATTGAAGTTGGTCTAAAAACTCCCAACCGTCCATCACCGGCATATTAATATCGAGGAAAATAATGATCTCGCTAGGATCGGGCAATTCACTCAGCAGGTACTCCAAAGCCACTTTGCCATTGACAAAGGTTTTGGGCGAGCCATCGAGACCGGCCTTCTGAATCATTTTGGTAGCGATCATCTGAAAGATGAGGTCGTCGTCTACTATGAGTGCCTTTTTCATGTGGGTGGATTGAAGCTTGGAGCCTAAGCTCCGAAGGATATTGTCGTACTCAA
Source organism: uncultured Chryseobacterium sp. (assembly GCA_964507215.1). Classification (GTDB taxonomy): domain Bacteria; phylum Bacteroidota; class Bacteroidia; order Flavobacteriales; family Schleiferiaceae; genus RFXV01. The sequence goes on from CAZDPF010000190.1 coordinate 1,812, forward strand.
AGCCTGTCAGAAAAAGAATAATTGTCTTTCTTTTCCAACAATTACTTCAAGTGAAACAAACTTGGTCCCAAAATTTTTGTCTGTAGGGCAGTACGAATTATTTCCACAAAATTTAACCTTGGGGGGCTTTGTTCCCTTCTACACGGCCTACTTCTTCGCGCTGTAATGTTTGTTTAGCGCTGAAAAAGAGCGAATTGATATTTCGTCTCAAAAGCCTTTTTCTTCTCCTCCAGTTGCTTTGATCGCTCTTTTTCTTGTAGGGGAGATGGATGAAGTGGTTGGTGTTCTTCCAATTTGGCAATAGCCTCCAAGGCTTCTAAGGCCGTTTGCATGCTTTTGTCCGCTGTGCGTTCAAAAAATTGCTCCATCATCCATTGCACGCTTTGTGCGGAGGGGTGTACCATATCCTCCGCATAGAACCGATGGTCACGCCACACATCCATCCACCATTCGTATGCGGGCACATAGTGCACCCGATTCCATTTTTCTGTTAGTTGATGGCAGACTTCCAACAATCGTCCTTTGCTTCGGTTGTTGGCCACCAATCCGTCTCTCACATGGCGCACCGGACTAACACTTAAGAGTACTTCTCGCCCGTCATCTTGATCTAAGAAGTGTTGAATAGGCGCTTGCAGGGCATCCAGCATTTCCTCCACGCTGGCCAATTTTCTCTCAAAGCTTTGTCCGGGCAGTTTATGACAATTGGCCACGGGCCTATCCAAATCGCGGTGAACAAAATAGTGGGCGGTGCCCAGGGTGAGCATCAGCCAACGACTGTTCTGGTAGGCTTGTCGGCCTGCGGAAAGTTGCCATTCCATGTTTTGCATGAAAGCATCGCGATGGTGCATGGCCAAAGACCCGTGTACATCAAAATGCCGCCACAATCCGAGGTGCTCAAAAGGCTCGCCCTCTAGCGGTTTTCCTTGCAAATAGCCCAATTGCCGCCCAAGACTGAACACATCGAAGCCTATCCCAAAAGGATTGACCGTTGCGGGAAGGAACAAGCGGTGAAAGCGCTCGCCCAATCGTTCTGCAAAGCAAGAGCCCATACTTAAAAGGCTTTCCCCAAGTTGCATCGGACGTGGATGCGGTGGTGGATCAAAAGGCAAATGCCAAAGAGGTTGTTTCATGGGGCACTAGCAAGCCGGTGGATGGAGCGTTTCTAGAGATCAGCCAACCCTAGGGTTGCTCTAGAGTTGTCCGGAAAAAGATTCTTGAAACTCCTCAAAGGAGGTGGTTTGAAAAAAATCTTCGGCAATGAAGTGTAAAATCGGCTCCATGTCTGGCGCTTGAATATACCCTTGGATGGGCGTAATGATTTCTACTTTTTCATTGAGGTACACTACAGTAGGATAAGCGATGCGTCCGTTCACCGCTGCCATGGCTTGGGTGAGTTGGTGGGTGCCGTTTCTGGAGCGCGCTCTATTGGGGTCATACTGTGGATTGACCAGAGTATGCTCTCCGATGCGCACCGTGTCATTGCCCTCTGCATTGAACTTTACGGCGTAGAAATGTTGGTTGATGTAGGCCGCAATCACCGGATTTTCAAAGGTGTTCTTATTCATCATCTTACACGGTCCGCACCATACGGTGTAGAAGTCGATGAGGATTTTCTTGGGATTTTGTTTGTTCAGCTCAATGGCTTCTTCAAAGCTTACCCAGTGTACAAGCGATTGGGCCTCGGTTCTTCCGAAGAGGAAGAACGCGAGGCCCATAAGCATGAGAGAAAAGTGTTTTTGCATGGGCATTCAATGGCGAAAATTATACCACGCCGTGCATGAGTTTTTTGAGGGGTTTGTTGA
>CAZDPF010000191.1:0-3579 GCA_964507215.1 uncultured Chryseobacterium sp.
CCCCTCACACACTCCCACCCACTCCTTTGAACTTCTCTACAAAAGCGGCGATCTTCTGAAACACGGTTTGCTTCTTGGTGAGGTATTGCGGATTGAGTGGACTCATCTTCGGTAATAATGAGTTGAGCTCTGTGCCGCTGTCTGTGGCGTATTCGCGCTTTAATGAACTCATGAGATAACGCTTGGCGGCTTCGCTGTTCAGGGCTTCTTCTTGTATCAGTCGCTCTGCTTCGCGCTGCTGCTCTGCTTGGGCAAATGCAAAAAAGGCTTCAATCACTCCGGCTTTGTCGGTGATCTGATCGAGGTCTGTGCGATTGATAAAATCCACTACCAAGTTCTCCTTGGCACGATTGCCCAAACTGGACCGTATAACCCTTCGTACATCCTCTACTAGGGTCTCTTTGTCCTTGCCTTTCTTGTTTTTGTCAAAGATCAATTCAAGGATGTAGTCAAGGTTGATCTCTAACGATTTCAATAAATCAACCTCAAATACAATGTCATCCCAGTCTAGGGAAGATGCAGACTGCTCTTTGGCTTTGCGCTCGCGGCGCAGCCAATCGCGTATATCGTTATAGGTTGAGCGATAGTCTTGTGCTTTGCGATCAGTAATAACAGGCACCTCTTTAAGCACTTCTAAGTCTTCATCAGTCAGATAGTGCCTGGCTTTAAAGGCTTCTACAGCTTCGGTGTCTTCAGTATTGAGATGCTGAAAGGCTTTCAATCCAGCAAATTCGTCATAGTTCTGCAAGATGTTCTCTACGCGCAGATACTCCCCGAAAAGCTTGACAAAGGCTTTCTTGTCTGCTTCCTTTTCTATGCTTTCTGGCTGTGGGAAACGCTCTTTCAATTCTTTTACCACTTCTACATAGCCACGCTTAGCCTCGCCTGTAACTATATCTGTAAAGCCCTCCATATACTCGCGGTAGCTCTTCTCCAACACCACATTCTTGGTGTTCTTGTCGCCAAAAAGGGTGATGGCATCAATAGTGGCTTGCTCCAGATTGCGAAAAGTGATGATGTTGCCAAATGTCTTGGTGGCATCCAAAATGCGGTTGGTACGCGAATAGGCTTGAATCAACCCGTGGTAACGTAGATTCTTGTCCACGAAGAGCGTGTTCAAGCGGGGGGCATCAAAGCCTGTGAGGTACATGCCCACTACTATGAGTAAATCTACCTCGCCCGACTTCATACGGTTTGAAACATCGCGGTAGTAGTCTTGAAAGCCTTTGCTGTCTACGCCAAAGCTGCTTTTGAAGTGGTTATTGTAATCTGCAATGGCCGCGTTCAAAAACTCTTTGGCACTGCTGTTCATGGCCGTCACATCAAAACCTTCATCGGGAATACTGCCTACGCCTTCTTGCTCTTCATTGGCGGCATAAGAGAATATGGTGGCTATGCGCAAGGGCTTTTCTTCTGCTTGCTGTAATTGGCTGAGGGTTTCATAATACAGCTTGGCGGCATCCACACTACTCACAGCAAACAGGGCATTAAAGCCTTTGGCGCCAGGTTGAAGGCGGTGGGTTTTCTGCTTGAAGTTGTTTAAAATGTACTGTGATATCTCACGGATCCGCTCAGGATGCAACAGCGCTTCTCTGTTCTCTGCGGCGGAGAGCTTCTGTACATCCTGCTCGCCTTCTAAAGCCTTGAAGCGGGGCCTTACATCATTATAATCTACTTTGAACTTGAGTACTTTCTCATCGCGTATGGCATCAGTAATCACATAGGCGTGAAGCTCTCTTCCAAAGACGCTGGCCGTGGTTTCAGCACCCAAAGCATTCTCCGGAAAAATGGGGGTTCCCGTAAAGCCAAACTGATAGTATTTCTTGAACTTCTTTTTGAGATTCTTCTGGGCTTCACCAAACTGACTGCGGTGACATTCGTCAAAAATGAACACCACCTGCTTTTGGTAGATGGGCAAGCTGGCCTCGCTCTTCATTAAGAGGTTGAGCTTCTGTATGGTGGTGACAATAATCTTATTATCGTCTTTTTCAATATTGCGTTTGAGACCTGCGGTATTGTCAGAGCCGTTCACACTATCAGGCGAAAAGCGCTGATACTCCTTCATGGTTTGGTAATCAAGGTCTTTGCGATCTACCACAAAGAACACTTTGTCAATAAAGGGCAGTTCGGTAGCCAAACGAGCGGCTTTGAAGCTGGTGAGAGTTTTCCCTGAACCCGTGGTGTGCCAGATGAAACCGCCGCTCTCGGTAGTGCTCCAGTTCTTGGCTTGGTAGGCGCCATTGATCTTCCATAGAATGCGCTCTGTTGCGGCTATTTGATAAGGACGCATAATGAGCAAGGTCTCACTGGTATCAAATACGGTGTACTTCAGCAGCACATTGAGCAAGGTATTCTTTTGAAAAAAAGTAGCTGTAAAGTCTTTGAGATCTTTGATCAGGCTGTTGTCTGCCTGGGCCCAGTTCATGGTGAAGTCGAAGCTGTTTTTATTGCGCTTCACCGTATTGGCAAAGTAGCGGGTGTCTGTGCCATTGGAGATTACAAAGAGCTGAAGGAACTTGTATAATGAATGCTCGCTATTGAAGCTCTCTTTGCTGTAGCGATGTAATTGATTGAAAGCCTCTCGTATGGCAACGCCGCGTTTCTTTAGTTCAATATGTACCAAAGGGAGGCCATTGACCAAAAGGCTTACATCATAGCGATTAAGCTGAGAGCCGGTTTGTTCAAACTGTCTGATGACCTGTAGCTTATTGCTTGCGAGGTGTTTTTTATCGAGTAGATGGATGTTTTGGATGTGCCCATCATCAAAGACAAAATCGAGCACATGGTTCTCATGAATTTTCTTGGTTTTGTCTACTATGGTATCACTTGGAGCATCGAGGTATTGCCGCACAAAGCGCTGCCATTCCTCATCAGTGAACTGTACTTGATTCAGGCTTTGTAGCTGAACGCGCACATTGGCCAACATGCCCTCCGGTGTATTGAGCTGATCGAGGTATTCATAGCCCAGTTTCCGCAGGTCGTCTATTAGCTCTCGCTCAAGGTCATATTCTGATTGGTAGACTTCTGCTGATACGTTCTCACTGGTATAGCGATCGAGTACGATGAAATTGCGACTCTCTGCGATGGGTTTATATTCATTCATAACCACGAATCACGAAAAACACGAAAAACACTAAATTGTTAGGGTGTTAAAGTAAGAAATTAAAGTACGAGGCGTATAATTTGGGCTTTGGGGTGAGAGCCAAAGTTCACCAACAGGCCCAGTTTGTATTGGGTTGCTTTGAGGTAATTAATCACTTGGGCCTTGTGTTCAGCCGCTAATTCTTTTACTGCTTTGAGCTCTACAATTATTTGGTTGTAGCAAACAAAGTCTGGTCTGTACGTCTGTTTTAGGGTTTCGCCTTTGTAATTGAGGGCCACTTCGCATTGTGCGATAAAAGGGATGCCGCGCATATTGAATTCACGCTGAAGGCACTCTTGGTACACCGCTTCTAAAAACCCAGCGCCCATCTCGCGGTACACATCGAATATTGCACCCTGAATAGCATAACTCTCATCTTTAAAAACAATCTCACCCATACCTTATTCATTTCGTGCCTTTCGTGCCTTTCGTGGTTA
>CAZDPF010000192.1:0-3561 GCA_964507215.1 uncultured Chryseobacterium sp.
GAGCAAGTACGTTGATATTGGCGTTGACGAACTAGACCGAGAGAAACTCCCAATCTTGCTGACCAACAAGTACCACTCACTAGAAGACGCCAAAGAAATATTGGGCGACGTAGCCAATATCAGCCGACTGTTTGTGGAATTTCAGGAACATCTATACAATCAGAAAGTGGCATAAAGAGAGAATCATTGTGACATAAATCCAACATTTCATAGCCACACACAACTTGTTTCGAACCTTCGGGATTGCCAACTTGCTCAAAGCCAACGCACAGAAAAAAAAGAAAAAGCGATTGCCCAATCGCCTAAACTTCCCCGCCACCCCTAGCTAACCCGGCATTCCTCTCACAGCGCTACTGAGTTGACCCAGGTACCGCCATCGCTCTTTACCTCAATAACCGCTTCCGGTACTTTTAAGATAGAGCTGCCTGAGCGGAATGGCTTCGCATCCCTTGAAGCATCTGTAATATCATTTAGCCTTTCCGTAAAATCTTTAAGTACAGCGAAGCGCCAAGTTTCAGTTTTGCCTTGCATTGAAGCATCACTAAAACTGAAACAGTGAAGACCATCCTAACCGTCGCAGCCATTATTAATCTGGCAGTTGCCGTCATCCACACCTTCATAGGGGAAAGTGATATTGTTGCGCCACTTCTGGCCACAGACGCTGCCAACACAGTTAAGTGGACCCTCCATTCTGCCTGGCACATGATCTCGGTGGTGCTCTACCTTTCTTCTCTTACCCTGTTTTACGCGAGTAGAAAGGATAAGAGCGATCTGCGAAGTAAGATTTTGCCAAACTATATAGGGATTCAATACATCGGCCTGGCCATGGTGTTTGTTGTGACAAGTTTTGTCTATGGAATCTTCTTTCCACAAATCGTCATGCTCGCACCTATTGGCATCCTGGCTCTCATGGGAGGGAAAATGGCCCATTAATTCTGTTCACTAAAAACGGAGGGCTCCCCACCCCTCCAAACATCAACCTAAAAAACAAACACCATGGAAAATCAAGTAATTAGAAGAACCAAGCCCTACAAACACCAGCAGAAAAAGGTACTGTATATTGTATCCAATCCGGCCACTTTAAAGGGATTCCCCGTAGGATTCTTTGCGGAAGAATTGACCCGACCGTTTTACGATTTTACAGAAGTGGGCTTCCAAGTTGACTTGGCTTCACCAAAAGGTGGAAAAGTAGCATTTGACGGATTCTCTGATCCGGCCAATGAAGGCAGCTTATATCCAAATGATTTGGTAACGCTCGGTTTTAGCAACCACAAAGTATTTGGAAAACTAATGGAAAACACTCCTTCTATTCGTGAAGTAAAGGTTGCCGATTATGATGCCGTATGCGTTGCCGGTGGCGGTGGCCCATTGGTGACTTTTAAAGACGACACAGCGCTACATCAATTGATTGCTGACTTCTATGAGCAAGGAAAGATAGTGGGTATGCTTTGCCATGGAACAAGCCTCTTGCTGTGGACAAGGCTATCTGATGGCAGCTTATTGGCGGATGGAAAAACCTGGACTGGCTACTGCGATGCCGAAGAAGAAATGAACAACCAAGCTGCTGGTGGCATCAAAATCAATGAATATACCATTGAGACAGAAGCCAGAAAAAACCCCAACACCCACTATGAAGCAAAAGAGCCATTGACGCCTTTTGCCATAAGAGACGGACGATTGATCACTGGTCAGCAACAGCACAGCAGCGCATTGTTTTCTGAGTTGGTCATTGAAGCTTTAACAGCAACTGAATAATCTTAACACAAAATGAAAAAGGTAGCAATAATCACGGGAGCAAGTTCTGGAATGGGCAAATCCACAGCCATCAACTTGCATCAAAAAGGGTACAAAGTCTACGGTATGGCCAGACGCACCGATAAGATGAGTGACCTCAAAGAAAAAGGAATGGAAGTGGTTTCACTTGACTTGACCAAGGAGGAATCCATCGTTCAGGCGGTCAATATCGTTCTTGAAAAAGAAGGTAGAATTGATGTTCTGATCAATAATGCGGGTTACGGCTCTTACGGCTCTGTAGAAGAAGTGCCTATTGAAGAAGCGAAGCGTCAGTTTGAAGTGAATATGTTTGGCTTGGCACGCATCACCCAATTGGTGCTACCTACCATGCGAAAGCAAAAATCTGGAAGGATCGTCAATATTTCTTCCATGGGTGGAAAGATGTATACCCCATTTGGCGCATGGTACCACGCCACAAAATATGCCTTAGAGGGATGGAGCGATTGCTTAAGGATTGAACTGAAGCCATTTGGGATTGATGTAGCCATTGTTGAACCCGGTGGAATACAAACAGAATGGGGTGCAATAGCCATGGAGAACTTAGATAAAGTAAGTGGGAAAGGCCCCTATGCCAACATGGTAAAGAAGGTAATAGCTTCGTCTGATAAGAACAATGCCAATCTCACGCCCGTAGATGTATTGGGTGAAGAAATAGCCAAAGCTGCTTCCGAGAAAAAGCCTAAAACAAGATACCTCAAGGGTTATTTGGCAAAACCGCTTGTAGGCATTCGGAAATGGATGGGAGATGGGGTATTTGACAAATTACTTTTGAGCCAACTCAAATAAATGGTTGAATTCTAATCCATGCCCAGCGAATTTATCATAGACTCCGTTAGTCAGGCCCATCAGGCGATGGGTCTGCCCGCCCCGAAGCATCCTTTGGTCACAGTGGTTCAAACGAAAGATTTTAGCGCCAAGGAAGACTTTACTGGCATAAAAATCATTAACAACCTTTATCAAATTACGCTGAAGCAAATAGGATGCGGAAACCTATTCTATGGGAAAAATTCGTACGATTATGAAGAAGGCACCTTGGTTTTCACTGCCCCCGGTCAGGTGACCTTATTTGAGGGTGAAATGCCAGCAGAAGACGATTCCAGCACGGGTTGGATACTGGCTTTTCATCCAGACTTGATTAGAAAATCTAAGCTTGCTGATAAAATGAGTCAGTATTCATTCTTCAACTATGACGTGAACGAGGCATTGCATCTGTCTGAGGAGGAGTTAGCCACCATTGAGGATCTATTGGATAAAATTGTGAAAGAGTACAGTCAAAATTTGGACAAACACAGTCAGAACCTGATTATTTCCAACATTGAATTGCTGTTGGACTACTGTATGCGCTTTTATGATCGGCAATTTTATACCCGGACGAATCTGAATTCGGATATGGTTTCAAAATTTGAAAGGCTGTTGAATACGTACTACCAGAAAAACACCGCACAAGATCTGGGCCTTCCTACTGTGCAGTACTTGGCCCATGCGCTCAATCTATCTTCAAACTATTTGAGTGATTTGTTGAAGAAGGAAACTGGAAAGACAGCGCAGGAGCACATTCACCTTTTCCTGATTGAAAAGGCTAAAAACGCACTTCTCAATTCAGAACAGTCGATTAGTCAGATAGGGTACGCTTTGGGGTTTGAGTACCCGCAACACTTTAGCAACCTCTTCAAGTCTAAAACAGGAATGAGTCCGAGAGAATATAGAAGTTTGAACTAAAGCTTCTGTTCGTGCGGTTGGCAGCTGTTACCCAAGGTTTGAAACGGG
>CAZDPF010000193.1:0-3552 GCA_964507215.1 uncultured Chryseobacterium sp.
GTTTGAACGCCTGCACCCCTACTTTGGGATTTGGCTTGCGTGCCGAAGCAGTCAGCTTTCCAGAAAACATTCCGGAGGAGAAGACGCGCGTTTTCTCGGTGCTGAAAACGAATGGCTGTACCAGTATTGCCTTGAGCAAGAAGCAGAACAGCATCGCGACCTCTACCTCTTCGGCCACCGCCATTTGCCCATTCAAATGAAGGTGAATGAGTCTTCCCAATACTTCAACCTAGGAGATTGGATACAATATTTCACCTATGGCAGACTGGCCAACGCAGAATTTTCGTTAAAGCAGCACCAAGGAAATGTTAATACAGATCCTCTGGCCCCAACACATCAACATTGACCCGATCTTCGGGTACACCCATTTACTTTTGTAGCTATGAGCCCCTCTGATCTCGTTATTGCTCTTCGCGGAATTACCCGCAACTTTCCTCTTGGTGCGGAGGTGGTGAAAGTGCTTAAAGGCATCGACCTCAACATCAATCGCAACGAGTACGTGGCACTCATGGGGCCTTCGGGAAGCGGAAAAAGTACCCTCATGAACCTCATTGGTTGCCTAGATACACCCACCGCCGGAGAGTATATTCTCAACCAACAAGACGTTTCTAAGCTGAATGACAATGAGCTGGCCGATATCCGTAATGCAGAAATCGGCTTTGTTTTTCAAACCTTCAACTTGCTCCCACGATCTACCGCGCTCGACAATGTGGCCCTTCCACTCGTGTATGCGGGAAAGCCCAAGAATGAACGTGAAGCGCGAGCGCGTGAAGTGCTCGAAATGGTAGGCTTGGGCGATCGGATGGACCATAGACCCAACCAACTTTCGGGCGGACAAAGACAACGGGTGGCTGTTGCACGGGCATTGGTCAATCATCCGTCGATCATCTTGGCAGACGAACCCACCGGAAACCTCGACACCAAAACCAGTCTTGACATCATGGGTCTCTTCCAAGAGATTCACGAAAAAGGCAATACCATTATACTCGTCACCCACGAAGAAGATATCGCCCGCCACGCCCATCGCATCGTGCGTCTTCGAGATGGTTTGATTGAGAGCGATACTCTACAGAAAGCCCCCACTTCATGAAAATAAGTCAGAACTACGTCCTAGGCCAATGGGTCTCTGGCGAAGGTGTTGAAATTGAGCATCGGAATGCAATAAATGGAGAAATTATCTCCGTCGCCTCATCCAAAGGCCTTGACTACCAGGCAATTTTGGATTATGGAAGAAGGGTAGGGAGTCCCGCTCTCCGCAAAATGAGCTTCCACGAAAGAGGGCGAATGCTCAAAGCGCTGGCCATGCACCTTCTGGAAAAAAAGAGCCTCTTTTACACCATTAGTGCGGCCACAGGTGCCACTAAAATTGACTCTTGGATTGATATTGAAGGGGGCATAGGCAATCTGTTCGCCAATGCTTCGCTCAGAAAAAAGTTTCCTGATTTACCCTATTATGTTGATGGTGAGGCCATCGGACTAAGTAAAAACGGAAGCTTCATTGGTCATCATATCATGGTGCCGAAACGCGGCGTAGCGGTGCATATCAATGCCTTCAACTTCCCCATTTGGGGGATGTTGGAAAAAATTGCGGTCAACCTACTGGCCGGTATGCCCGCCCTAGTAAAACCCAGCGAATACACCAGTTTTCTTACCGAAGCCATGGTGCGCGAGATTCAAGCTTCCGGTATTCTTCCGGAAGGCGCACTTCAACTGGTGAATGGAAAAGGACATGGTATTATTGACCATGTGGAAAATCAAGACGTGGTAACCTTTACGGGCTCTGCAGCCACAGGAAAACGCCTGAAGGCCCACCCTCGACTGCTCGATCAATCTGTACCATTCAACATGGAAGCTGATTCACTCAACGCAGCCGTATTGGGAGAAGATGCCCTTCCGGGAACACCCGAATTCGACATTTTTGTGAAAGAAGTGCACAAAGAAATGACGGTGAAAGCCGGACAAAAGTGCACCGCTGTTCGCAGGATATTAGTGCCCGAAAAACATCTCGATGCCGTTCGAGAGGCCTTGGTTGGGCGCCTGCAAAAAACCATCATTGGCGATCCTTCCCTTGAAGGGGTACGCATGGGGGCATTGGCCACCTCAATGCAGGTAGAACGCGTATCTGCTTCTGTTCAAATATTGGCCGAGCAACAAGAAATGGTTTACGGTCCGCTCAACAACTTTGAGCTACAAGGCGGTAGCAGAACCAACGGGGCCTTCTTCCCCCCGGTACTTTTCCAAAACAACAAACCCTTCAGCAACACTTTGGTACATGAAGTAGAAGCATTCGGTCCGGTTTCTACCCTCATTCCTTACCAAACGGTAGAAGAAGCCGCAGAGATTGCCGCCATGGGAAAGGGCTCTTTGGTAGCCTCTATTGTGACTGCCAACGATGATATTGCCACCACTTTTGCCTTAGAAGCCGCCCCCCTTCATGGTCGAATTCTCGTACTCAATGAAAAGTGTGCAAAAGAGAGCACCGGACACGGATCGCCCATGCCCATGCTCACCCATGGCGGACCGGGAAGAGCTGGAGGAGGAGAAGAAATGGGTGGAATGCGTGGCGTGATGCATTATTTGCAACGCACTGCTATTCAGGGGCACCCTGACAGCATTCGCGCTATTACCCAACAACATCAACCCGGAGCAACAAGACCCGAAGCAGCACCGCATTTGTTCAGACAATATTTTGAAGATCTGCAGGTAGGCGATACAGTTACCACCCACAAACACACTGTTACAGAAGCAGACATTGTCAATTTCGCCAATGTGAGTGGAGACAATTTTTACGCTCATATGGACGCCACTTCTCTGGAGGGCACCTTGTTTGAAAAGCGCGTAGCCCATGGGTATTTTGTACTCAGTAAGGCCGCAGGCCTCTTTGTAGACCCCAAAAAAGGACCCGTACTCCTGAACTATGGCATTGATGAAGCGCGCTTCACCAAACCAGTATATCCTGGGGCCACTTTGGGCGTAAGGCTGACTGTTAAAGAGAAAATTGCCCAAGAGAAGCGAAGCGAAGAGGACATCCCCAAAGGCATTGTCAAGTTCTTGGTGGACGTGTATGATGAAACTGGTGAAACAGTAGCGCTGGCCACTATCCTCACCATGGTGCAGAAACGCGACGAATGAACTGGGCTGGATTTCCCCATCTGAAAGAGCTTCCTCCCCCACCTTATTGGGCAGCCATTTTTCTATCGGAAAGAGGTGAAGATTTGGCCGGTTACGCAGAAATGGACTTGGCCACTATTCAAGCCGCTCAGCAGGTTAATGGTTTTTTAGGTTATGTAAGCCTCAAACAAGGCGAGGTGGGGATGTTCATTTCCTATTGGTCTTCTCGAGAAGCCATAGAAAACTGGCGAATGAACACCCTTCATTTATCTGCCAAACGAATGGGGAAAACGAAGTGGTACGAACGTTATGTAAGCCAGCTAGCAGAAGTACAACAGCACGGAATTAAATAAGCGACCCGATGGAAAGCTATGTAAATATTCAAGTGAACAATGGCATTGCAGAAGTGGAGTTCTTTCACGAGAAAAAGAACAGCATGCC
>CAZDPF010000194.1:0-3542 GCA_964507215.1 uncultured Chryseobacterium sp.
TCATTCAAGGCTTCCAATCGGGCAGATTGCACTTGAATGTCTTCCAAGCTGCTTACCGGAGACTTTAAGCCAATATAGAATTTGATCTTCGGCTCTGTGCCGCTGGGTCTAGCGGTCACTTTATAGCCGTCAGCCGTAAAAAACTGCAACACATTAGACTTGGGGAAGGGCAAGTCTTGCTCGCTTCCTGTCTGTAGATCTTTCTCCTTGGCACTTTGAAAATCTTTCACCTTCACCACAGAAGAGCCCCCGAGTTGCTGAGGCGGTGTTTCACGCATCCGCTTCATCATGGCCTGTATGGCATCGGCGCCTTCTTTGCCCTTCTTGGTGATGCTCTTTAACGACTCTTGGTAGAGTCCGTACTTCAGATAAATATTCATCAATTCCCCATAGAAGCTGCTTCCCTTGGCCTTGGCCCAGGCCGCTACTTCGGCAATCATGGCCGCAGAACCAATGGCATCTTTGTCGCGTACAAAATCGCCTACCAAATAGCCGTAACTCTCTTCGCCACCGCCAATGAACTCCATCTTGCCTTCGCGCTCGCGAATGAGTTCGGCAATCCATTTAAATCCGGTGAGACAAAGCGGACAAGCCACGTCATAATCTTTGGCCATCGCTTGCAAAAGATCGGTAGTCACTACTGTTTCTGCTATAAACTGTTGGCCATTCAGCTTTCCGGCTTTTTGCCACTGTTCCAATAAATAGTAGATCAGCACTGAGGCGGTCTGGTTGCCATTCAACAGCACCATTTGCCCTTGGAGGTCGCGCACGGCTATGCCTACGCGGTCTGCATCCGGATCGCAACCAATCACCAGATCGGCTCCACTTGCTTCGGCTTGCTCTACCGCCATTTTCAAAGCGGCCGCTTCTTCCGGGTTCGGACTTTCTACTGTTGGGAAATTGCCATCGGGCTCCGCTTGTTCAGCTACAATATGCACTTGCTCAAAACCCAAGGTCTTCAGCGCCTGAGGCAACAAGGTGATGGCCGTTCCGTGAATGGAGGTGAAAACAATTTTTAGTTGCTCTTTGCCCGCATTGCTCATAGACAAGCCCGCCAACTTTTCTAAGTAAGCTTGTTCTACATCCGGACCCACTTGTTCTATCAAAGCCTGATCGGCATCGTACTGCACCTCCTCAGGCTTCACTTGGCGAACTTCCTCAATCACATTCTTATCGTGTGGTGGCACCAGCTGTCCGCCATCAGACCAATACACTTTGTAACCATTGTATTCGGGCGGATTGTGGCTGGCGGTAATCATAATACCGCTGTGGCAATTCAGGTGGCGGATGGCGAAAGAAAGCAGTGGAGTAGGACGAAGATCTTCAAACAAGAACGCACGGATGCCATTGGCGGCCAAGATCTCAGCAGTTTGTTCGGCAAAAAGACGCGAATTGTTGCGGCTGTCGTGCGAGATTACCACCCGAGGCGGCTCTGCAATGGTCTTTTTGAGATAATTGGCCAAGCCCTGGGTGGCCATTCCAAAAGTGTATTTGTTCACCCTATTGGTACCAGCACCCATGATGCCGCGCAAGCCTCCGGTGCCAAAGTCGAGGTCGGTATAGAAGGCATCTACCAACGCCTTCGGATCGCTGTCGATCATGCGTTGAACTTCCCTTCGGGTAGCCTCGTCGTAAATGGGATTTAACCAGTTTTTGGCGCGCTCAAGAATATGCGGATCAATAGTCATGCTTGGGGTGGTTTATGGCTTTCGTTGCAAAAGGTGAAGATAGAAACGCCTTCACAATTGATGAAGAAACAAATGAAAAAATGCTTGGCTTAATTGAATAAGTGTCATTTTTACACCGCAGTGGGAGGTTGTACCTTGCGGCCTCATTGAACCACTACGTGTTTTTATCCAAACCATGAGCAAAGTGAGCAAGCAACAGATGCCTCGAGTGGCCTATTTCTGCATGGAATACGGCCTTCACAACGATTTTAAACTCTATGCCGGTGGTCTGGGCATTTTGGCCGGAGACTATATGAAAGGCGCCAAAGACCATGAATTCCCGATGGTGGGCATCGGTATCTTGTGGAAGCAAGGCTATTCAGACCAGCGCATCGATGACAAGGGAAAAGCCTATGACGCCTACCACAACTACAAGTACGATCACCTAGAAGATACAGGCGTAACGGTTGGGGTTGATATTCGCGACCAGCATGTGCGTTGCAAGGTGTGGAAGACTACGTCTTTTGGCACGGTGCCTTTGTACTTGTTGGATACTGACATTCCGGAAAACGGCGAGCGCTGGATTACCGGTCAGCTCTATGGCTGGTTTGGCGAAGAACGCATCGCCCAAGAAATTGTGTTGGGCGTAGGGGGCGTACGCGCGCTTAGAGCTTTGGGAGAAGAAATAGACGTTTACCACTTCAACGAAGGGCATGCCCTTTTTGCTGGATTTGAGTTGATGCGCGAAAAGCGCTCTATCGGGATGACCCATGAGGAGGCTTTAGAAAAGACCCGCAATGAGGTGGTCTTCACCACCCACACCCCTGTGATTCAGGGCAACGAAAGTCACCCCATCGACAGACTGATGTATATGGGCGCCAATGTAGGCATGACGGAAGAGCAGTTGATTCGCTTGGGGGGAACGCCCTTTAACATGACGGTGGGTGCTTTGCGCTTGAGCCGAATTTCCAATGGGGTCGCCCAGTTACATGGAGAGACCGCCAACAAAATGTGGAAGCACATCGACCGTAGATCGGAGATCATCGCCATCACCAATGCCATCCATCCAGGTACTTGGGTAGACCAAGAGATGCTCGATCGCGCGGAAAAAGGCGGCGATCTGTGGGAACGCCACATGGAGAACAAAGTGGCGTTGGTCAACTATATTCAAGAGAAGAACAACCAACAGCTCGATCCGGAAAAACTAATCGTTGGTTTCTCTCGTCGTGCCGTTCCTTACAAGCGCAGCGACCTTATTTTCTCCAAACCAAAAGAAATGGAGCCCTACCTCGAAGACCAGCGCATTCAGGTGGTGTTCTCTGGGAAATCGCATCCCCTTGACGACAACGGTAAGAAGATCGTAGAAAACTTGGTGGAAATGAGTCAACGCTTTCCACAGAGTGTGGTATTCTTAGAGAACTACGGAATGGAGATTGGCGCGATGCTCACCCGTGGTAGTGATATCTGGTTGAATAATCCTCGCCGTCCGTTGGAGGCTTCAGGAACCAGTGGCATGAAGGCGGCCATGAACGGCGTACTCAATTGCAGCATTTTAGATGGTTGGTGGCCCGAAGCCTGCAATCATGGCGTAAACGGCTGGCAGTTTGGCGATGGCTTTGAGAGCAAAGATTTCAGCATCCTCGATCCGCATGACCGCGACGCCTTGTACAAAGTGTTGCTTGAAGAAGTGGTGCCTACCTATTACAACAATCGCAAGAAATGGGTGGAGATGATGCACAACAGCATTCAAAGCACCCGTGAAGAATTCCATGTGAAGCGTATGTTGGAAGAGTACTACCAACGGATGTACATCAACGCTTAAGTCAATTGGTCTAAGTGAAAACCGTCTTCCTCCATGAGGGAGGCGGTTTTTTT
>CAZDPF010000195.1:0-3518 GCA_964507215.1 uncultured Chryseobacterium sp.
CCGCCGAATACTTCGCCTGGCAACGGAAAGAGGTGTTTAGGGGGTGAGGGGGAAATGAAAGTTCTAATCTTGTTGGTTCAGAGGCTATCCTCCAACAGCAAGCTTTGCTGCTGATTTCCAGAGGTAAGGAGGTAG
The DNA here is from genome assembly GCA_964507215.1 of uncultured Chryseobacterium sp. Classification (GTDB taxonomy): domain Bacteria; phylum Bacteroidota; class Bacteroidia; order Flavobacteriales; family Schleiferiaceae; genus RFXV01. The sequence continues at coordinate 136 of CAZDPF010000195.1, forward strand.
AGGTTCTTCAAGGCGCCAAACAACATCCATGGGTTGACTTCTTTCAAAGGATTCGATATTCACTGGACCAATATTCACAAAGCCCATCACCCTACCGTACTGGTCATGGGTTTGTTCCCTTACAAATAGGATGATTTGTTTTCCTAGTTTCTTCTGGTTGACATAGGTCAAACCGCGACCTCTATCTGGTCTAGCAGAATTCTGTGACTGCCAATGAAACAAGTACTCGTTGATGGCGTAGTCGTGATAGAGTGTGGTTGGAGAGAACTTCTCAGTTGTTTTTTGGAGAGTTACAAAGAGCAATTCAATGTTGAGTGATTTAATTTCCAACACGCCCTCTCTGCTGCTTGATTTCTTTAGAAAGTTGTTCTCCCCAAATGCCGCAAGAATTTGGTCCCTACTGTAGCGTGCATGCACCATGAGCGCAGATGGAATACGCAAAGACATAGGCACCTCTTCAATATCAAGAGTTTCCATTAAATATGCTAATACCTCCAAGCATTCAGTTTTGAGAACTCGGTCTTTACACAAAGCTTTGATAGAGGTTTCTAGGTTCTTAAACCCCATTTCCTTTCCAGGCTTTTGCCAAAAGTCATAATGGGCCATCATGGCCCATTGGTTTTCAACTTGGTCTTTTTGATTCCAATGGCCGTCACTTTCTAGAAGCTTATGCAAGAACTTTAAATATGAGTACGAGGTACAAGACAATAAACGATTAGAGATACCTCTGAACATGGCCCTTTCTACCAACTCATCCAACTGACTAGAAATATGGCCAGCCTTAATTTGAAGGCGCGACCACCCGCCTCCGTTTTCAATTCTGTTCTTATAAAGGTCCTCAACAGAAACATTTGGGAATTGATTGAGGAAGTTCTTCAAGGTTAAAGGAAGCCCAGTTTGATGTTGATAGTTTCGTAGGTAATTGATTAGCTTTCTTTGATTAACGATAGCGTTTTTGATATTTCGAAGGATAATTTCTTTGGCCTGTTTTTGTAAAACGATAGAACAACCCAATGGCAAATGGGGGAAGTCATTGTCAATTTCATCTGCTATAGAAGTGTGAGACTTGCCTACCAATGCCCTGAACTTATTAGAGAAATCGTATTCCTCCCTCGCATTACCTACGAAATCGAGTACCGTTAGGCAATCCTTTCCTTCGCTTAAGCGCAGACCTCTTCCAAGTTGTTGTAGAAAAACAGTCAAACTCTCGGTAGGCCTTAAGAATAAAACGGTGTCAATCTCGGGGATGTCTACCCCTTCGTTGAATATGTCCACTACAAAAAGAACATTGATCCGCCCTTGCACGAGGTCCTCCCTTAATTGATTGCGTTCACTTGAATTTTGACTGGTGAGAACAGCAGATGCAATACCCTTTAGTAGAAACTTTTTGCACATATAATGTGCGTGCTCTTGAGTGACACAGAATGCAAGCGCCTTAATCCGATGGATGTTGCCCAGAATATCCTCCATATTTCTAAGAATATGGGCAGTTCTGAGATCATTGGCGGTATAGAGCTTGCTAAGTTCAGCAGGCATATACCTGCCTTTCGCCCACTGAACATTGGAAAGATCAACAGGATCATCAATGCCAAAGTATTGAAATGGACAAAGATGTCGCTCGTTGATCGCTTCAGGCAACCGCAGCTCTGCAGCTATCGTTCCATCAAAGTCTTCACGGATGTCCGTGCCATCATGTCTTTCTGGAGTAGCAGTGAGACCGAGTAAAACTTTTGGACTAAACTTCTCGAGAATAGGCCGATAGCTTGATGCCGCAATGTGATGTACTTCATCAATTACTATAAAGTCATAGTAGTCTGCGCTAAGTGGGAGTGCAGCAATATGGCGCTGCAGCATCTGAACAGAAACAAAGAGATGATCGTATTTGGAAGGCGCTTGATCGCCAACCCAGAGTTCGCCAAACGCATGGGCTCTTAATACAGCGCGATAAGTTTGGCGTGCTTGCTGAAGAATTTCCTTTCGGTGGGCTACGAACAAGAGCCTTGCAGAACTATGCCCTTTGCTGAAACGACGATAGTCAAATGCCGAGATCACCGTTTTCCCAGTACCAGTGGCTGCGACTACCAAATTCCTAAATCGGAAATGCCGTTCGCGTTCCACTTTTAACCTTTCAAGGATGGCTTTTTGGTAGGCATGAGGACTTATATCGAAAAAGAATGCTTGTTCTTCATAAGGTCCATCACCAATTCGCTCTGTGCGCAAGGCGTTTTTAAGACGTAATTGATGCTCACGATTACCTGGAGTGTAAGCTTCGAAGTCTGGTGAGTCCCAATAAGTGATGAAGGTATTTTGAAACTTATCCAGAATATGAGGGATCTCCTGTGTGGTGATCTTAAGATTCCATTCTAGTCCATTGGTCAAGGCTGAACGAGAGAGATTAGACGAGCCGATATATCCGGTATGGAACCCACTATTACGGAGAAACAAGTAAGCCTTCGCGTGGAGCCGTTCTCTTTCGGTATTGTAACTCAATCGCACTTCGGTATTGGGCAATCCGGCCAAAAAGTCAACCGCTTTTTGATCAGTAGCACCCATATAGGAAGTGGTAATCACCCGTAATCTTGTGCCTCTAGCAGTTACTTCCTTAAGCACGTCAGAGAAAATTCTGATACCTGTCCATTTAATGAACGAGACCAACCAGCAGATTTCATCCGCAGAGAGGATTTCTCTTTTGATTTCTGATTCGAGGGATAAGCCTACGTTGCTTCCAGTAAACAGTTCACTTTGAACAAGGCCGGTATTAGGGGTGATTTTCCTAATGTGTTCACGAAAGTCCGTAGCTACTGGATTTTCAGAAGAGAAGAGTGCTTCCAAGATTTGACCTTGAGATTGAAGCAGGTTTTCAGAGAGATCGACATTGTTTAAGTAATTGGAAAGCCATTGAATTAGGTCATTGCTTAGTTTAATTTGTTGGTGAACACGATCATTGGATTGTGGAAATGATTCTAAGGCAGAATGTAAGAGATGGCTGAGGAAACGAGACAGGTATATGGCGGCTTCAGCCGGGTCTACAGGTTTTTGTGCAATGAAAAAAGACGACTCAAGCGAGCGCAACTTATCATGAAGAAGCTCTGTGATTAGAGATTCGTAAATACCTGTAGCGAAGCCAGATGATTGATTCATGGGTCAAAGCATATGTAGTATGAAGGGCTAGAGCTACTACTGTCTGTTTCTTTTCTTGTGGTCCATCAAAAAGCTTGCTTTGAGGTCTGCCTATTTCCTATGACCAATCGCCGTTATTCGTCTGACTTTGGGTTGAATATAAGAAGATGCGTGGGGATGGCCGTTGCGTCTGCAAATTGTCAATGTTCCATTCCCCATTCACCATTCACCATTACCCATTCCCCCCTCCCCCCAACTCCTCA
>CAZDPF010000196.1:0-3471 GCA_964507215.1 uncultured Chryseobacterium sp.
AAATGGCCGTTTGGGTCGAACGCCAATTCCTCCCAATCTACATTTTCAGCGCCATTGAGCTTCAAATTGCCCACTATATGTCCATCTGTTTGACTGAAGAAGTACAACTCGGGCTCTCCTCCTCCATCATTGTGGGTAATCCAAACGTCATCCGTATAAGGTGCCAAACCCGAGGTTTCCAACATCGGAATGGCCAAACTACACACCAGTTCTTCCAAGGGCATGGGTTGGGCATTCGCAGCCCAAGAAGCCATCAGCATGGCCCAAGTCCACCTCATGCCATCGATCTTTGAAGCAACATGGCATCACCATAACTCAAAAAGCGATAGTTGCTGTCTAAAGCATGCTGGTAAAGGGCCTTCCAATTGTGACCATAAAAAGCTGCCACCAGCAAGAGCAAGGTTGATTTTGGCTGGTGAAAATTGGTGAGCAGTAAGTCTACCACACGAAATTGATATCCGGGCATGATGTAGAGATGGGTGCTGCAGCGAAGTTGGGGCAATTGAGATTGCACAAGAAAATGCTCGAGGGCCGCGAGAGAGGCTTTCAAACTGAGCTGCTGCGGAAGCTGATAGGCATCATGTTGCGACAGTCCCAAAGTAGGATTGTCTCCATTATGCGCTTTAACGCCCAGCCAGTACAGGCTTTCCAATGTTCGCATAGAAGTGGTTCCGATGGCCAGTACCTTTTCGGGCCATTCTGCCAACTGCCGGATGGTAGCGAGGTCTACTACAATCTCTTCACCATGCATGATGTGTTCATGAGCAGCATCGCCTGCAATGGGTTTGAAAGTTCCGGCACCCACGTGCAAGACCAAAGGATGAAGTACGTGACCCTTTACCGATAAGCGCTGCAACAGCGGCTCGTCAAAATGCAATCCTGCTGTTGGCGCAGCAACAGAGCCTTGGTGTTGGGCGTAAACGGTTTGATAGCGTTCATCGTCTTCCAACTCATCCTCCCGATGAATGTAAGGCGGCAACGGAACATGTCCGGCTTCTTGAAGAACTTCTGCCAGGCTGTAGGAGCCTGTCCACGTTAAGCGAATTTTGAAGCGACCTTCAGCAGCCTCTCCCTTAAATGCGCTCAAGGCAATGGTTTCAGCGCCCACGCGCCAATCAATGGTCAATGCTCCTTGTTTCCACCGCTTGGCCCCGCCTACCATGGCCAAGATTTCCGCTTCTCCTCTATGCTGCAAAACATGATCAATAGACCGACCATCAGCGGCACCCAAACAGAATATTTCGATAGTGCGCTCGCCCAAAGGAAAGAGCAAACGGGCATGTACCACTTTGGTGTTGTTCACAAAAATGGCCGTAGACTGGGGCAGCCAATCAGGTAAATCTTTGATCTGTTGATCGAAAATCTCATCGCCTCTAGGCACCAAGAGTTTGGCCGCCGTTCGTTCAGGAAGAGGATGCAATGCGATGCGCTCTTCCGGAAGCGAATAATCAAAGTCTGAAGTATTGGCTGTAGGGCTTGTCATTTCAATATCTTGCTGCAAAAATAGGCGGCATGGCGCGGGTGGTGGTTTCTGTAACCAACGATCTGGTGAACGACCAAAGAGTGCACAAGGTTTGCAGCAGTTTGCAGCAGCAAAATTGGGAGGTGCTATTGGTGGGAAGGCAATTGGCAGATAGCGCTCCTCTGTCTCGATCGTATACCACCCATAGAATGCGGCTGTTCTTTCGGAAAGGTGCACTCTTTTATGCCGAATACAATGTCCGACTTTTCTTTTTCCTTCTTTTTCACAAAGCCCATGTGTTGCACAGCAACGACCTCGACACCCTTCTGGCCAATTACTTGGTAGCCAAATTGCGCAGTCTTCCGTTGGTATACGACAGTCACGAGTATTTTACCGGTGTTCCTGAGCTACAAAACCGCAAACGGGTGCGGCAGATATGGGAGGCCATTGAAGCTTGGATCTTTCCTGATCTACAGCATGTCTTTACCGTCAATGAAAGCATTGCAGAATGTTATGCTAAACTGTACCACAAAAGTTTAACACCCATTCGCAATATTCCCATGCGCTCGGCAGCACCTTTGCCAGCCTCTAGAGCAAGCCTTGGTCTGAAAGAATCTGATTTTCTGGTGATCAACCAAGGTACCGGCATCAATGTAGACCGGGGGATGGAAGAGCTGGTAGAGGCGCTTTTGCTCTTGCCAGAAGATGTACATCTCGTGCTCTTGGGTAAGGGCGATGCCATTCCTGCACTCAAAAAGAAAGTAGACCACTTGGCACTCCATGAGCGGGTGCATTTCCTTCCTCCTCGGCCTTATGCCGAAATGATGGCCATCACGGCTTGTTGCGATTTGGGTGTGAGCCTAGACAAAAACAGCAATGCCAATTACCGCATGAGTTTGCCCAATAAGCTCTTTGATTTTATTAAGGCTGGCATCCCGGTATTAACTACCCAACTCGTTGAAGTGCAGAAGGTGGTTGATAGCTACCAAATAGGGAGAACCATCGCAACATGCGATGCAACAGCAATTGCACAAGGCATTACAAGCATGCGTCGAGAAGGAAAAGAGGCGTACCGAAAGGCATTGCAAAAGGCATCCACAGAATTGTACTGGGAGCGAGAGGTTATACCGCTCTTAAAAACCTATGAGCAGTTTAGAACAGACAGTAGCCCAAACTGAGTTCTTCAAAGTTGACCACTTTGGTATAGGGCAGAACAGCAGCTTCAGGGCCTACTTTGATGAATGACTTGTAGCTGCGATCGTGTACACTGAAGGTCACATCTGTGGGAATAAGGTCTATTTCTGTGATGTGCAGGGTGAGATTATCTCGGGTGCGCTCAAAAGTGCCATTGATTTTTTGCACCCGCGTTTCCCGTTGGCCTATTTCAGGAGTGTAGGTGTGGTGCAACTCACCCATAAAAGTGTTGTTGTTTTTGTTCAGGTTGTATTTCACTTCAATCAGTTCTGAAAACAAAGGCTGAAAAGAACTGGCTTCCATACAATCTTCAAAAGTGATGGCATCTATAATGGCTTCTTGGTCAATGGCCTTGCTCACTGCCTCTTCACGTTCTTGTCTGGCCGCTTGTAAACCGCCCTGCACCAACTCACGATTGTAATTCAGGAGGGCCTCCCTTTCGCGCTCACTTTCAGACAATTGTCTTTTGAGTTGCAGTACCACTGCTTCCAAAGAATCTATTTGATTCAGTGCCCTGAAGTAAGCGGCATCTGCCTTTGGAGCCGCTGTTTCATTCCGATCACCCTCTTTGCTCGCTCCTGCATCTGCCCAAGTGTTCATCATGACCACCCTGCCTTGTGAGAACAACTGCAGGGAAGTTCCGAGAACGAGTAATGTAAAGACGACTGATCTTGGCATGTGGGTGGTTCTTAGCAAGCTAGGCAACTTGGCGGGTTGAGATGTTAAATGAATTGATTCCTTTATTTCATTCAACCGCTTGCTTTTACCAAGCGAGCATTTGGATGTTAATCCATCTTAAACAAGCTGATTAAAAG
>CAZDPF010000197.1:0-3442 GCA_964507215.1 uncultured Chryseobacterium sp.
CGCTTGTGGCAGGGGGCAGAGGCCCTTAGAAATGCAACAAACGGCATGATGCGCTTCGTTACCTAAGCGGGAAATGCCTTGCTTCTAAAACAGTCTTCGCTCAACAAAGCCTTTCATCCTCCCATCGCAGGAGGTCCTTCGGCGCGGGGCTATTTGCACCAATTATCCCTCCCCTCGGCTTAGGTGAATCAATCCAAATGCCCGACCTTTGCCGCCTGTTTTAATCCCCTCAATATGTCCACTTACGATCTTGTAGTCATTGGTTCCGGTCCGGGCGGTTATGTATGCGCCCTGCGCGCTGCGCAACTGGGCATGAAAACCGCTCTGGTAGAAAAAGGCGAAACCCTGGGAGGCACCTGCTTAAATGTAGGCTGCATTCCTTCCAAAGCCCTGCTAGATTCTTCTGAGCACTTCTACCAAGCCAAGAAATCCTTTGCTGAACATGGCATCGAGATCAATGAACCCCAAGCGAACCTGGCACAAATGATCGCCAGAAAGGCCCAAGTGGTCAAGCAAACCTGCGATGGGGTGCAGTTTCTGATGGATAAGAACAAAGTAGACGTCTACCACGGCTGGGGAAGCTTTGCCAATGATACCACGGTGCAGGTCAACCAAGCCGATGGCACCGAAGTGGCCCTGCAGGCCAAGCACATCGTAATTGCCACCGGCTCTGCTCCGGGTAGCCTGCCCTTCATCAGCATTGACGGCGAAAGAATCATCACCTCCACCGAAGCCCTTGAACTCAAAGAGGTGCCCAAGCATCTGTTGATCATCGGTGGTGGGGTCATCGGATTGGAACTGGGCTCAGTGTACGCCCGTTTGGGTGCCGAGGTGAGCGTAGTAGAATACGCAGATCGCATTATTCCCGGCATGGACGGCAGCATGAGCAAGGAGTTGACCAAATCGCTGAAGAAGATCGGGGTGAAGTTCTACACCTCCCACCAAGTGAGCCATGTAGAACGCAAAGGCGAGACCGTAACCGTTAAAGCCAAAGACAAAAAGGGCCAAGAGGTAGTATGGCAGGGCGATTATTGTTTGGTATCTGTAGGGAGGAAGCCTTATACCGATAAACTGGCACTGGACAAGGCCGGATTGGAAACCGACGAGCGCGGAAGGATTCTGGTGAACCAGCATCTTCAAACGGCCAAGGGTCATATTTACGCCATCGGCGATGTAGTGCGCGGTGCCATGCTGGCCCACAAAGCCGAAGAAGAAGGCGTATTGGTGGCAGAGCATATGGCCGGACAGAAGCCCCATATCGATTACAATCTCATCCCCAATGTGGTGTACACTTGGCCCGAAGTGGCAGGGGTAGGCAAGACCGAAGAGCAGTTGAAAGAAGAAAAAGTAGCCTATAAAGTAGGGCAGTTCCCCATTCGGGCCTTGGGAAGAGCCAGAGCATCGATGGATATAGAAGGGTTGGTGAAGATATTGGCCGATGAAAAGACCGATGAAGTCTTGGGCGTACATATTATTAGTGCACGTGCAGCCGATATGATTGCCGAGGCGGTGGTGGCGATGGAGTTCCGTGCTTCAGCGGAAGACATCGCGCGCATCAGTCATGCGCACCCCACCTATATGGAAGCGGTGAAGGAAGCCGCTTTAGATGCTACCGGCAAACGGCCCTTGCACATCTAAAGACCTCCTGTTGCATGGTTCTACTCCCGCCTTAGCGCGGGAGTTTTTGTTTAGAAATGGGGGGTAAAAGACGATTGGGCTTAATGCACATTCAATAGAGGCAGTATCTTCCGCCTCTTAACCTGGGTATATGTCTTATCAAGACCTGAACAACGCCTTAGCGGTAATTGATGGATACATCGGAGGATCATCATGGTTTGTGTATCTGCTGCTGGGAACGGGCCTTTTCTTCACGCTCTATTTGGGCTTCCCACAAATTCGCTATTTCCGCCAAGCTTGGCGCATTGTAGCCGGAAAATTTGATCATCCGGAGGCCCAGGGAGATACTTCTCATTTTCAAAGCTTGGCCACGGCCCTCAGCGGTACAGTGGGCACAGGAAACATCGCCGGCGTAGCCTTCGCCATTCATTTGGGCGGTCCGGCTGCCCTCTTCTGGATGTTGGTCACGGCCGCCTTGGGCATGACCACCAAGTTTGTGGAAGTCACTTTGAGCCATAAATACCGCGAGTTTGCCGATGATGGCACCGCTGCCGGTGGTCCGATGTACTATATGAAGAACAAGCTCAATATGAAGTGGATGGCGGTGCTGTTTGCCTTGGCCACCATTGTTTCTTCTTTTGGTACCGGCAATATGCCCCAAGTGAACAGCATTGCCTCTAGCTTGAAAGCCACCTTTGGTATTGACGAAATGCTAACCGGTGCTGTGTTAAGCGTTTTATTGGCGCTGATCATCTTGGGTGGCATCCAACGCATTGCAGCTACTACCTCCAAGCTGGTGCCTGCGATGGCGCTCATCTATTTTGTAGGGGTGCTCTCAGTGATTACCTATAACTACCAGAATATCTGGCCTTCCATTGTGAGCATCTTTTCAGATGTGTTCTCGGGCTCCTCGGCTTTGGGGGGGTTCCTTGGGGCCAGCATAGCCTATGCATTCAACCGAGGGGTCAACAGGGGCTTGTTTTCCAACGAGGCCGGACAGGGCAGCGCGCCCATCGCCCATGCGGCCGCCCGCACCAAACATCCGGCTTCAGAAGGCATGGTGGCCATTCTTGAGCCTTTTATTGACACCATTGTTATTTGTACGTTGACAGGCTTAGCGCTCTTGAGCAGCGGCGTTTGGCATGAGAAACTTCCCAATACCTTCCAGTGGACAGATATTCATTTGGTGGAAGGCAGCTGGAGCGAAGAGAATGAGGGGCAAAAGCAGCAGTTATTCGCCTTCTACAACGAGGGAGGGGAGTTGCCGCTGTTGGAAGGGTCTATTGATATTGACCATGGGTTTTTACCCGCCGATGTGAGCATGCTGCATGCACGTTCTATTGCCGAGGAGGTGATGTTCTATCAGAACGGTTCTCCTTTAGATGCCACCCTTCAAGTGCGCAACGGACGGCTGATTGCGCTTCCTGAGGGCTTAGAAATTCATGGGAAGAGTTTGATGCACAGCGCACCGCTCACTGCAGAAGCATTTACCCGTGGTTATTTTGGCCAATGGGGAAAGTATATTGTGAGCATTGGATTGCTGCTGTTTGCATTTTCCACAGCCATTAGTTGGTCGTACTACGGCGATAGAGCCGTGACCTTCCTTTGGGGATCGAAATATGTGGCGGCTTATCGGGTGGTTTATGTGATTGGCTTTTTCTTGGCGGCCATTGTAGACACCACTATCGTATGGACCTTCTCTGGAATCGCCATTGCGCTCATGACACTGCCCAACTTATTGGGTATTCTGCTGCTGAGAAAAGATATGAAGGCTACCGTAGCTGATTATTGGAAGCGCTTTGTTCCTGGGAAGGGGATAGAGTAG
>CAZDPF010000198.1:0-3439 GCA_964507215.1 uncultured Chryseobacterium sp.
TAGTCTACAAATTGAAGAATACAGTAGAACATTTCATCCTCGGTGCCTTCTCCCCAAGTCATGGTGATGGGCGGTGAATTGGGATTGTTCGGGTTGGCCGATGTATTGTCATAAGTGGCTTCCATATAAAATCTGCTGCCTCCGGGCACTTTCATCATGTGGGTGGGTTTGTACAAGCCCTGCCAGTTGAAATCCCACTTGGGGATGTGCAAGACCTTACTGGTATCGCCAAGAGGATCTACATAATACAGCTTCCAACTGGCACCAATGAGGTGGGCATGGGGTAAAAAGCCGATCAAACTCTTATCGGTTGGCACAGTGATAAATCGCTTCACCGTTTTTATTTGGTCTGGAGCAATGACCAACTGCAGATAGGCATATTCATAATTCTGCACTTCCCGCTGAATGGGTTGATCGGCAAAGAAGATGTTCACATAAGAGCTATCTTCTTCTACAAAAGGATACGGTGCATAATGCACTTGCATCAGCAAATCAGCACCTGCTTTCAGCACTTGTCCGGTACCACTGGGGAAGAATGTAGGCAGCAGACCGGGTGCCCATCCGCCATAAAATTCATCGGTGGGCACGCCAAAATCGCCAAAAGAGGTATAGCCATAGCCGGGTTCCTGGGCATCGCGCATTTGTCCTTGTCCATTCAAATCAGAGGCAAACAAGGCGTGGTGGACTACCCGTTTATTGCCAGCTCTGAACTCGATGGCCTTGATCTCGCGGTCTTGGGTCAAGCCTGTGGGCAAAACAAATATTCGGTAATCGTCTTGGTTATTGCCGTTGGTGGTGTAACTCTCGGCCATTGAAAGCACCATGTCTGGGACGCCAAGAACAGAGCCACTCGGGAAGTTGGGCAAGGGCGGTTCTAAGCTGGGGTCACCTTGCGGAGCACCTTGTTGTGCCCAATCGTTGAGCATTTGTTTCTCTTGGGCAGTGAGTACGCGCTCACCTACTAGATGGGTGTAGTTAGGGTCTGGGGGCCAAGGCGGCATAAGACCGGCATTCACCACTGCCGCAATGGTAAGGGCGTAAGGCGCTACTTCAGCATAATTGGTGAACGGCATCGGTCCGATTTCACTGGGCCGATGGCAGCTGCTGCATTTGTTGTAGATAATGGGGGCGATATCTTCTGAAAAGTTCACGTTCTGGGCCTCGAGCTTTGGCAGCATGAAACCTATTAGAAAAGGAAGTAGGGCGTATTTCATGGGGTTGAGGTGGTTTTCTTTTGGGGTATGAGGCAACCTACGGCAGCGGTTTGCCGAAAGGCAATAGGCACATTGCGCAGAACATCGGTAAGTACATCATACACATCTCTTACGATGACTCCTCTTTGTCTTTGTCCGATCTGCGAGAAACTGTTGTCAATTCTGCCTTGGTAAACTTTTCGGCCATCGGCATCAAAAACAAAAACTTCCGGCATGGTGGTAGCTCCCCAAGCCATGGCTTGCTCCCAGGCACCTTCCAGTAATATTTTGCCTTTGAGATTGGCCTTCTTCACAAAAGTGTTTACCGCGGCCACATCAGATGAAATAGGAAAGGCATACACAAAGGTGAACTGCGAACCAAACTGTTCTTCCAATGCCCGTAGCTCCAGGCTTTGACTTAGGCTCACCGGACAATCTTCTGATAGAAAAACCCACACCTCTGAAGACTGCGCCTTCAATGAGATCGAGAGCATTTCAAACAGCAAAAGAAGGGGCAGCAGCCTTTGAAACAAATTCATAGCGTGGAAATTACCTATTTCTGAGTAGTTCGCGTTGGTTGATTTCCAAAGTCTTTTGCCGCCAAGCGCTTCAATAGACTTTCCCGATCAATCAACTGCCATCCAATCGCTCCGGCCCTCGTACCTTTAAGGCCTCATTTTTTCGAGAACATTTACCCATGTTGACCAAATTGATCAGTAAGGTTTTGGGCACCAAGTCCGATCGCGACCTCAAGGCCCTTCAACCTTTCGTGGAAGAAGTCAAGAAAGTTTATCCCTCCATACAGCAACTCGACGACAACGGCCTGAGAGCAAAGTCTTTGTCTTTTAGAGCCCGACTGGAAGAGATCAACCGTGAAGACCAGCAAAGGCTTGATGCCATCGCCCAGCAGCTTCAAGATGAAGAAGATCTCAACACCCGTGAAAACTTATACGCTGAGCAGGAGAACCTGCACAAAAGCGTGTATGAGCGCACAGAGAAAGAGTTGGAAATCATCCGTCCTGAGGCCTTTGCGGTAGTGAAAGAAACTGCCCGCCGCCTGTCCGAGAACGGTCAGTTGGTGGTAGATGCTTCGGCCATTGATGCCGCTTATGAAGGCCGAGATTTTATAGAGTTCAAAGAAGGCAAAGCCATTTGGAAGAATCGTTGGAAGGCCGCAGGCAACGAGATCGAATGGAATATGGTGCACTACGATGTACAGCTGATCGGTGGAACGGTTTTGCACCAAGGAAAGATTGCCGAAATGGCCACAGGGGAAGGAAAGACTTTGGTGGCTACCCTGCCGGTTTATCTCAATGCGCTTCCTGGTAAGGGGGTGCATCTGGTAACCGTCAACGATTACCTCGCCCGAAGAGACAGCGAATGGATGGGTCCGCTCTTTCAGTTTCACGGTCTTAGCGTAGACTGCATCGATCGGCATGCACCCAATTCAGAGTCGCGCAGAGAAGCCTACCGCGCTGATATTACCTACGGCACCAACAATGAGTTTGGTTTCGACTATCTGCGCGACAATATGGCCCGCTCGCCCAAAGACTTGGTACAGCGCAAACACAACTACGCCATTGTAGATGAGGTAGACTCTGTATTGATTGACGATGCCCGTACGCCGCTGATCATCTCCGGACCAACCCCCAAGGGCGATAACCAGCAGTTTGATGGACTGAAAGGCCATGTGATCAAACTCTTTAACGCCCAGAAAGCCCAGGTACAACAAGAGCTCAACGAGGCCAAAAAGCTGATTGATTCGGGAGATGATAAAGAAGGCGGTTTCAAGCTGTTGCGCGCCCATCGCGGACTGCCGAAGAACAAAGCGCTGATCAAGTTCCTCTCCAATGAAGGCATGAAAACCTTGCTGCAGAAGACAGAGAACTTCTACATGCAAGACCAGAGCAAGGAAATGCACAAAGTAGACAAAGAGCTCTTCTTTGTGATTGATGAAAAGCACAACGCGGTGGAGCTCACCGAGAAAGGCATAGAACTTCTTTCTGGCGATACCGATGCGAGCTTCTTCATCTTGCCCGACTTAAGCACCGCCATGGCCGCTATTGAACAGAAGGATCTGGAGACAGAAGCCATGGCCGGAGAGAAAGAAGCTTTGCTGCGCGAGTTCGAACAGAAGAGTGAGCGCATCCATACCATGAACCAGCTGCTCAAAGCCTACACCTTGTTTGAAAAAGATGTGGAGTATGTGGTGATGGACAACAAGGTGAAGATTGTTGATGAGCAAA
>CAZDPF010000199.1:0-3377 GCA_964507215.1 uncultured Chryseobacterium sp.
TCTGCTTGTTCAAATATCTCCTTATACACTTCGTCTCGATCTACTGGGGGGTAGTCGTTCTCTGCCAATAAGATGATCAGGTCTACCTTCAACTCGGCTTTGATATCATCGCGCTTGCTCCAATCGGTGTACTTGGCTTTGTCATCTACTACCTCTTTCACCAATTGTGCAAGGGAGATGAGCTTGTCTTCCGGGTAATCAAAGTCGTATTTGTGGGCAAGTGCTTTCAGAATGTCATAGAAGGCTTTTTCTTCGAAGTCTATGCCCATTCCGGCAAAAGACTCCTTCTCCTTCTTCATGCTGTAATACAGATCTATGATCTCATCGGTAAAGTCTTCCAAGACTTCACTGCGCAGCACATCGGCTTCTTTGCGCTCATTGTATTTATCTACCAAGGCTTGCAGCTTCTTTGAGAAGTCTACCCCTTTTATTTTGTTGATTTTTTTGAAATCGTCTATGGCTCTAGCCAGGAGCTTTTGTAAGAGTTTGATCTTGGTATGCGGCAGCTTGATCTTATCAATCTTGGCCAGGTAGTGGTCATCAAAAATATCCACCTCTTTTTGTTGCTCTTCCCCAAGTTTGAAGATCTCTTCAACGCCTTCACTTTCAATGGCCTCTTTGATCATCTCTTGCACCTTCGCATTCATCTGAGCGGTATCTGGGGCCTCGCCTTTGGTGAGCTTGAACACTATGCTGCGCACGGCGATGTAAAAATGAATGCGGTCTTTTTCCTCAGAGCCAAAGACTTCGCTGCCCGAACAGATATCATAGGCGGCTTTCATGCGCTTTACCAGATGCATAAAGCGCTGCTCTAGGTCTTTGGTGAGCTGCACATATTCGGCAGCATTGTTTAAGGTGTGGAGTTGTTCTAGGGGCGTTCCGTTAAAGTAGGCGCTCGCATCAAACTTGTGGAATATGGCATCCAACAAATCCAGATGGTCTTGTACCACGATGATGGACTGCTGTATGTCTTCAAAATTCTGACTGTCTACCCTGTTGTACTGCGCCAAGGCGAGGTTCATCTGGCGCTTGATACCAATATAATCAACCACCAAGCCCTTCTCTTTGCCTTCAAACTTGCGGTTCACGCGTGAAATGGTTTGAATCAAACTGTGCTGCTGCACGGGTTTGTCAATGTACATGGTGTCTAAAAAGGGCACGTCAAAGCCTGTGAGCCACATGTCTACCACTATGGCAATTTTGAAATTGCTTTTGGCATTCTTGAATTGCCGGTCGAGTTCTTTGCGGTATTCTTTGGTGCCCAAGGCGTTGTACAAAGCTTCCGGATCATCTTTGCCACGGGTCATCACCATGTTGATACGCGCCATGGGCTTGATTTCTTTCTTCTCTTTTTCCGTTAATACGGCGCCTTCTTCGTGCACTTTTACTTCTGCCCACTCTGGTCTAAGGGCCACAATTTCTTGATACAGCATGTAGGCAATATCCCGGCTGCTACATACAAACATGGCCTTGCCTTTCAAGGTGGCGCCTTCTTGCACCCGCGCCTCGTAGTGGGCCACAAAATCTTGGGCAATGGCCCTGATGCGGTCTGGGTCTCCAATGATGCGGTTCATGGAGGCCATCTCCTTCTTACTCTGCTCTATCTGGTACTCATTGGCCCCTTCTTCCGCTACATGGGCGTAATAGCTTTCAATTTCTTGCAGCTTGTAATTGTTGATCAGCACTTTGGCAGCCCGACCTTCATACACTATGCGCACGGTGATTTCATCTTTCACCGACTCCGTCATGGTGTAGCTATCTACAATTTCCCCAAACACATCCATGGTAGCATCAATGGGGGTTCCGGTAAATCCTACATAGGTGGCATTGGGCAAAGAATCATGCAAATGCTTGGCAAATCCGAAACTCTTTTTTACGCCGTCTTGGGTGACGCGAATCTTCTGGTCGAGGTTCACCTGACTGCGGTGGGCCTCATCTGAAATGCAAATCACATTGCTGCGGTCTGTGAGCAGCTCGGTGTCTTCGTTGAATTTGTGAATGGTGGTGAGAAAAACACCGCCGCTGTTGCGCCCTTTGAGTTTTTGGCGCAAGTCTTCTCGGCTGGCCACAGTCATCACCACATTGTCGCCAATAAAGCCTTTGGCATTGGTAAACTGACCTGAGAGCTGGTCGTCTAGATCAGTGCGATCGGTGATGAGGATGATGGTAGGACTGACAAAGTTTACGCTCTTCATGAGCAAACGTGTGAGAAAAAGCATGGTGTAGCTTTTTCCACAACCGGTGGCGCCAAAGTAGGTGCCGCCTTTGCCATCGCCTTGGGGCTTTTGGTGG
This sequence comes from uncultured Chryseobacterium sp., assembly GCA_964507215.1. Taxonomy (GTDB): domain Bacteria; phylum Bacteroidota; class Bacteroidia; order Flavobacteriales; family Schleiferiaceae; genus RFXV01. The sequence goes on from CAZDPF010000199.1 coordinate 2,293, forward strand.
ACCTTGATATTCTCGAAAAGCTTGCGGGCTGCGTAGTACTGTGGGTAACGACAGACAATTTTCTCGTCTTTTTTGGAGCTATCGGGAATAAAGATGAAGTTGTGGATGATATCGAGCAGGCGTGTTTTGTTGAACATGCCTTGAATGAGGGAGTGCATGGCATTGATGCCGTCTACATCCAACTCATTGCCGGTGACTTTGCGCCAAGAATAGTAGAATTCGTAGGGGGCAAAGAAGGAGCCGGCTCTGCTGTTGACCCCATCGCTGATCACGCAGAATGCGTTGTATTTGAATAGTTCTGGAATATCGCGTTTGTAGCGCGTGGTGAGCTGCACATAGGCATCATGGATGGTGGCATTTTCGCGAATGGCGCTCTTGAACTCAAAGACCACTAGGGGCAAGCCGTTGATGTAAAGAATGCCATCAGGTATGCGCTTTTCATAGCCTACGATCTCCAGTTGGTTGACCATTTTGAAGTGGTTCTGCTCAGGCTGCTCAAAGTTGATGAGCTGCACATACAGGTCTTTCTGGAGGTGGTCTTCACGTTTTAACAAGAAGCCATCGCGCACCCATTGGGTAAGGGTTTTGTTGGTTTCGTAGAGATCGGAAGCGGGTAGCTTTTGGAGGTCTTTTACAATGCCGTCAATCTCGTTGGGCGTAATGTGTTGGGCTTGGTATTGACTTTCGAGATAGGTTTTTAGATCGTCAAGCAGTAGCACTTCGTCGAGGCTGCGGGCAATTTGCTCACCGGGCACATAAGGATAGCCTTGCGCTTCAAGGAGGTCAATAAAGGCTTGTTCTAAAAGGGCTTCGGTGAATTTCATTCCTTATCAGTTACTTTCCATTTCCCAGTAGTTTCACCCTCCCTCTCAATCAATTTCTTCTTTTTTAAAGCATCAGTATGTTTTTGAACGGCAGATTCATTTATACCTAGAAGGTCAGCAAGTTCCTTTCTTGAAACCTTGGGGTTTGCAACAATGAGCTCATAAACCTCTCTCTGTCTCTTAGTAAGACCTTTTACTTGACCACCTACTTGACCACCTACTTGACCACCTACTTGACCACCTACTTGACCACCTACTTGA
>CAZDPF010000200.1:0-3306 GCA_964507215.1 uncultured Chryseobacterium sp.
GGTTCACTCAAAGCATTCAAGAAAGCCAAAAGATCTAACTGTTCTTGGGTGGTGAGATTTAAAGGCCGAATGCGTTCATGCGCTGGCGCCATTGGGTCTCCTCCCCTACTGTAATGTTGAATGACTTCTTTCAGGGTGGCGTATCGTCCATCGTGGAAATACGGTGCGCTCTTGGCCACATCACGTAAAGAAGGCACTTTGAATCTTCCATAATCAGCGGGCAGCAAAGTAGCCCTGTACCTTCCTTCTTGGGTGGTAGTGGTATCTGTGCCGTTGCGCTCAAGCGCGTAATTGGTAAAATTGAATCCGGAGTGGCATTGGGCGCATTGCAATCGCTCACTTTGAAAGAGTTGCATTCCTCTTTGTGCAGCAACAGACAAAGCAGAAACATCGCCATTGACAAAGCGGTCGTAGGCTGAATTAGCTGCAATAAGCGTACGCTCAAACTGTGCGATGGCCCTGGTGATGACATACGGATCTATTTCCCGTCCGTAAGCCAATTGGCTCATGCGTTGGTATTCTTGGTTATTGGAAAGCTCTTCGGCCAAAGCCACAATATTGTGGGCGAACTCATTGTCTTCTTGAATGGGCACTAACACCTGCATTTCAAGCGTAGGCACGGTGGCTCCTCGCAAGAAATAAGAGTGATAAGCCACATTCCACAAGCTGGGTGAATTGCTGGTTCCGGTTCTACCGAAAGCCCCAGGACTGGTTGGAAGATGATGGGCAAAAGCGCTTTCGGGCGAATGACAATCTGCACAGCTCATGGAGCTGTCTTTCGAAAGGGCCTTTTCAAAAAACAAGGCTTTGCCCAATTGCCAACGAGCGGCGGTGGGCTCATTGCCTTCAGGATACACAATGGGTGGGAAGTGGCTGGGCAGTTGAGGAAGATGTGCCAAAGTCTGGGCAATAGGCAGATTGGCTTCTTTGGTACAAGAAAAAATGGTGAAAACCATCCACAACACCAAAATAACCAGGAGCTGCTTCATCGAATAGCTATTCAAAAGGGTTGGAGAAAGCCTCTTGGTTTATCAAATCTCGATCTGTCAAGGTGTGGAGGAATGCCACCAAATCAATGATGTCTTGGTCACTGAGCAACAATCCATTGGGAAGGGTCATGGCCAAAGCCGGATCTAAAGTAGCACTGCTTTGGATACCCGTATTGTAATGATGGAGTACCTCCTCAAGACTTCTGAATCTGCCATCATGCATATAAGGCGGTGTGAGGGCAATATTGCGCAGGCTGGGTACTTTCATCTTACCATGATCCATTGGGTCGGCTGTTACCAAAGCCCTTCCTGGATCACCAAATTCAGAGGCTTCAATGCCATTGTTCATGTAGAGGTCGTTCTCAAAATTCAGGTTGGAATGACAGTGGGCGCAATCGGCTCCAGACTGCTCAGGAAAGAAAGGATTGTATTCTTGGAAGAAGAGCCATCGGCCTCTTTCTTCTGATGCACTCAACTGAATCTCTCCTTTGAGAAAGGCATCATACCTACTATTCACCGAGCTTATGCTAACCATAAAGGCTTCCATAGCAAGGCCCATGCGTTCAGCGGTAATTTCATCAGTGCCAAATGCCCGAATGAATTGATTGCGGTAGTTGGGCAAAGCCGCCAGTTTGTCGATCACATTGCCAAGATTCTCGGCCATTTCCAAACTGTCTTCAATGGGCATCAAGCTTTGATTGCGGAGTAACGGTGCTCTTCCATCCCAAAAGAAGCCATTCTCATTCCAGGCCATATTAAAAATGGCCATCGCCTGTCTTTTCCCTGAAAGCCCATGCACCCCAATAGACAATCTGGAAGTATCTGAAAAAGCGTGCTCTTGCCGATGACAACTTGCACAAGACATGCTGTTATCAAGGCTTAATCGCTTTTCGTAAAAGAGCATTCTTCCAAGGGCAACCTTCTGAACTGTGAGCGGATTGTCTGCTGCGAGCGCCGGACTTGGAAATGCACCGATGTTTAGCGTGTATGGGCTACTATCTAGCACAATAGCCGGCGTATTGGAATGAGGGTCTTCAGCGCAAGAGGCCAAGAAAAGCAGTACAAAAAACAGGATGCCTTTGCCCCTCAAAACCCTCAATTCCGAATCAGTTTTTGGGTCAGGGTTTGTCCGTTGCTGTTGGTGAGTCGTAACAAGTACACCCCACTCTTGGTCACTGAAATTTTGAATTCGGCAGAGGAGCCAGTGGTTGCCCCTTGCTGTAAGGTTCTTCCCAAAAGATCGATCAGTTGCCAATTCCATTCACCTTTGACTTGCACTTGAAATCCTTTGCGCGAAGGATTGGGAAAGACATGTAATGGTGCTATTACGTCCAGTTCGTTTTGGGAGAGTACAGCACTATTGCCTTCATGCGATTGAAAAACCTTCAGGGCGAAGTTCTGTAGCAGATCTGCAGACTCGAGGTTGGTGCCGTGACGAATGAGCCCAGAAGAGAGATCAATACCCTGTACTGCCTGGGTATAATCTGCAACAAGCTTCACTACCAGATCATTGGATTGCGTTAAACCCATTGTACTAATCTGTTGGGTGAGGTAGTTGTTGTTGCCAAGGGCATGAATTTCAAATACCTGACTGGTATTGGCCCCAGAGGTGCCCTCCATACAAACAAAGCGATAGCCTGCTTGCCATCCCCAGTGCATGGATGGATTCTTAGGGGCTAGTGGATGATTGGCCGGATAGCCCGCTGGGTCTTGATGATTGGTGGGTTGCTCTACCCCTACTGCAAAGCGAATGGCCTCGAGATTGGTGATGGGGAAATTGCCGAGGGCTTCATCAAAAGGCTGATTGGCATCTACTAGAAACCAAGTATTGTTTACCGGAGTGAACTGTCCGCCATCGTGCACCAACACAATCTCGGCCAGGTAATACTGCAAACGATTTGTTTTGAAGTCATTACCCAGATCATTCTGCGCCACAAGAGCCGGATCGAAGGCGCTGCCATTGAGCTGATGATCAATTTGCAGTCGTACTGCTTGTTGGGCATGCATCCATCCACCAATAAAGACCAGTATAATAGCAAGCAGTAGTGGTTTTTTCATATCCCCTTTGTTTTGGTGAATTTAAAGCAAAATCATTACCCATCGTTGGGCACTAAGGCATCAAACTTCATTGATGATCAAATGGTTTCACTGATGTTTTCTGTTAAACCGTTTGAAGATGGATAAAACGCCTTGTGCCATGATCTAGGGGTACCATCAAAATAAAGAAGCATGTGACCCCACACACTAAAACGGCCAAGTCATGCCCTTACCTTTGTTTTAAACTGTTTTTCATGAAGCACTTTGCTCTTATTGCTGG
>CAZDPF010000201.1:0-3292 GCA_964507215.1 uncultured Chryseobacterium sp.
TATAGTGACAAGCCATTTCAGGTATTGTCAATGGCATCCTTCTCCAATCAATGAATTCTCCATTTTGATTATTTAATTGGAATGATGGCTGATTCGTAGGCGAAAGCCTCTAATCATTGATCGCAGCTCTCTACATTCATTGATTAACTCGTCTATTTTCAGCAAGAATGGATCGGGGTAATCCATGGTATGTACGATTTGTAATTGGGTGTAAAGCTCAGCCGCTGATCCCGACGCATAATCGATGAAGCGGCGAAACTCTTTGTCTGAACTTCGCTCGGCCCCTTCACTTATGTTGCTCGGTATGCTAACTGCTGAGGAAATAAGCTGTTCTGCCAAGCTCCTTGGACGAAAGTCTATGAAGCACTCAACAATTGATTGAGCCAAGGATAGAGATCGCTGGTAGATGGCTAGTTTGTCAAAATTATGGGGCATAAGAGATTCATTAATCCCTTGCAAGTAGAGGAAAACTCAAGAAATGAAGCGATACGAATTCCGTCACCCAGTCTGGCCTCTCCAATAATGCGTCTGGCCTCTGGCTTCTGGCTTCTGGCCTCTGGCCTCTATTATCTCCCCTAATACCCCACCAAACTCGCTCCGTTGGGCCTATAGAAGATCCTGTTGGTCACAGGGTCGAGATCGTATACCGGTTCCTTATCTTCTCCTAAATCAACATAAAGGTCGGGCTCGCCGGTGCTCTTAGAAACGCGCAACAGGCGGTGGTGCTTGTCCGGACCCTTGGTAAGCATAAACACATAATCATTGCCGCTGCGCGTGGCTTTGAATCGCGCCGTCACTTTCTTCCATTGTTCGCCGGCGGCACTCATGCCTGCTTCGCCCAATTCAGTATACACTTCCTCAAAGCCATCGAGCAGCACATTATCGAATTCACTCAGCTCATTGGCGTATTCATTTTGGGCATTCTCAATGGTAGCAGCGGCGGCATAGGCTGAGGCGCCTATGTACGCGGCCCGAAGCGCGTTGGCCGCCGCCAATACACGGGTCAATCCGGGCAGGCGAGGCGCTTCATACACTTGGTGGTACAGCAGTTTCCCTTCCTTGCTCAGGAGCGCTACATTTTGATCGCTACTCAGAAACAGTCCCTCCGGCCTCAGTTCCATCACCATCGGATCTTCCCCCTGATCAAACTTCAACTTCTCCGTGCTCAAAGCCTTCTTGCTTCCGGTCTCCAAGTTCACTTCGTACAGCAAGCCATCTTTATTAGAAAAAGCATAAAGCGTGTTGCCCTCTGTAGCGGTCAAGGAAGTACGGGTTTCTTCAATGGCATCTTTCCAAAGGAAGTCTTGCTGATCCAATCCGATGAGCTGAATTTCTTCCGTAGTGATCACCAAGGCGCCTGCCGGTACCATTTTCATGAAGCGCACCTGTTCTTTCACCTTCAAATCGTCTTCAAACAGCAGGTTGCCCGTACCCGGATCGAGTACATTGAAGTAATAGTTGCTTTTTTCGGTAGGTACATCGTCTTTGGTCATCGACAACAGAATACCTTGTTCTGCCGGAAAGGCCTGCACCACATGGCCTTTCACCTTATTGCCCTTTCCTTTTTTGCCCCATAGCATCTGCTTCGACTCCAAATCGAGTTTATTGATCATCGGACCCCAAGAACCGCGATAAGAAATGATGAGGCCGTCGCTACCTCTCAGCAATACCCCGCGAATGCCATTGGTGCTGATGTCTTCTGCAAAGCTGGTCCCGTCAGAGAGTTGAAAAAAAGTATAACCAGAACGGTAGGTCACTTTGGTGGTCACTTTTCCACTGGGGTCTTTCACCTCTTCCTCTGTTTTGCTCTGATAGCCGAGGGCGAAGCGATTGTCTTGCAGATCGATGAAATCCAACTTCACTCCGCTCATGTCGAAGGCCCCGAGGCTCTTGAGGAGGTTGGTACCAAAAGAGCCCAGCATTTTCATTTGCTGTTCCGTTTCTGCATCAATGTAACGCTCCCAACGCAGTTGGCCAGAATTGAGATCAAAATGGAAGAGCTTGAGCGGAGTGGCCAGCACCACTCCATTGTTAGGGGTAGAAGCCATTCCCGCTACAGGCAGATCGAAATCAATTTTCTTCCATTTCAGTTGGGGCACTTGCAAATCAATCAGCCAAAAGCCTTGTTGTTCCCCCGACTTTCCTGAAATCGCCAAGGCGTTGAAGGTGGGGAAGTACTTTTCATGTTCAATTTCTTCGATGCCCATGTCGAAGGCATTCAGCACGGTACGTCCGCTCAACAGATCAATCACCAAACTATTGGTACCAGTGGAAAGCCTGAGAAAAGGAGTTCCAGGTACTTCATGCCAGCTTGGCAAGAGCGCCTCCTGAACCCCCGCATTGGTCCATAAAACCTGTCCGTTTTCAGGATCGATGCTCTGCAATCCGGCGCGAGTTTGCACCACCAATTGTCCGAGGGCACTCACTTTTTGCCATACAATTTCACCGCTGAGGTCGGTGGACCATAGCGGACTGGCGGCAGGTTGGGAGCTGAGCAACAGGCTTATGGAGAACAGGGAGAGGAGGAGTAAGCGCTTCATGGTTGGAGGTTGAGGGGGTCTGCATTTCTTCAAAAATAAGTGGGCAAGCAGTTCCATCCAATGATTTAATGTTAAGCTTTTCTACTGTTGTCACTTGGGCAGGTTCGGTAGATTTGCTCGATGAACGATTGGCTAGTAGCCTTGGAGGAAGAGTTCCGCCAGGCGGCAAATCCCTTGGATGTGGCGCCGATGGAAAAGTATATGCGCCATCTTTTCCCCTTTCTCGGCTTGAAAAAGCCCTTGCGAACTGCTATTCTCAAGCCTTATTTAAAAGCGATCCGATCGGCAGAGGAAGCCTTGGTGGTAGCTGAAATGCTCTGGGAGAAGGAAGAGCGGGAGTTTCAGTATGCCGCTTTGGATGTGTTGCAGTTGAAAGTGAAGAAAGTAGATGACCAACAGTTGCTCCGGCTCAAAGAATTGGTGGTGAGCAAATCGTGGTGGGATACGGTAGACCGATTGGCAGCCAGTGTGATTGGCACGGCAGTGAAAAAAAATGAGGCGCAGCGCATGGAAGTGTACGCTTGGCGCAACGAAGGGCATTTATGGCTTGATCGTACCGCCTTGCTTTTTCAATTGAAGTACAAAGAAGACACCCAGCGGGAGATGTTGGCACAGACCATCCAACAGTTCGCAGCAAGCAAGGAGTTCTTTCACCAAAAAGCCATCGGTTGGGCACTTCGTACCTACAAGCGCACAGATCCCGAATGGGTTGCAGAATTGCTTCACTGCTTGCCGCTTTCGGCTTTAAGTTT
>CAZDPF010000202.1:0-3263 GCA_964507215.1 uncultured Chryseobacterium sp.
TTTTTGGAGAAACACCCCCTCAACCCCTTCATCCGCTGCGGCGGATGACCGAGGGATTTTTGTTTTGCCCTTCGCCCAAGCGAGCTTGGCTTGTTCAAAACAAAACCCCTCGAAGACTTCGTCTTGAGGGGTTGAGGTGGTGGGCGCACACGGATTCGAACCGCGGACCCTCTGCTTGTAAGGCAGATGCTCTGAACCAGCTGAGCTATGCGCCCGAAATGGGAGCGCAAATATAGACGCTTCCTAACATTTCGCAAGAAAAAAATTAAATCACTTCGGCAACTACAAAGGTGCTTCCGCCTACAAATATGCCTTCGCCTTCAGCAACAGCTATTTGTGCTTGCACTAGCGCTTCCTGAACACTTGAAAAAACAGCGCCTCTCAATCCAAATGGCGCTGCCAGATCACGCAGTTGCTCGGCATCCAGGCCGCGCGGCACATCAGGTTTGCAGAAGTAATACTTCGCATCCTTGGGCATTAGGGCCAGTATTCCGCTTACATCTTTGTCGTTCACCATCCCCCACACCAAGTGCCATTGCTTTCGCCCTAAACTGGCCAATTGTTCCAATACCAAACGCACACCGGCCTCATTGTGCCCCGTATCTGTAATCACCAGCGGATCATTCGACAGTATTTCCCAACGTCCACGCAGGCCGGTCAATGCCTTCACTTGTTGCAGGGCTTCATCTACACGTTGGTCTTGCAAGCCAAATCCTTCCCGCGCAACCGCCACACTTTGCAGAAAAGTGCGCAAGTTTTTTTGCTGATAACTGCCCTTCAGATCGCATTCGGGTGCAGTGAAATCCGGCAGGTCTTCGGCGAAATACAGCGGAGCTGATTGTTCTTGGGCCACGCTTGCAAATACCTTCTTGGTCTCTGGCAAGGTCTCACCAACCACTACTGGGATATTGGCTTTGATGATACCGGCTTTTTCTCGGGCTATTTTCTCCAAGGTATCACCCAAATACTGCATGTGGTCAAAAGAGATATTGGTGATCACACAAAGGTCTGGATGCACCACATTGGTAGAATCTAATCGGCCACCCATGCCCACTTCCATCACCGCCACATCTACCCGCTCTTGCCGAAATGCATCGAGGGCCATGCCCACATTCATCTCAAAAAAACTGAGTCCGGCTTGCTCTAAATAATCTCGATGCCGTTGCACCCATTCCACCACGAAGGTTTCACTCACAGGCACTCCATTGATGCGAATGCGCTCGCGAAAGTCTTTCAAATGCGGAGAGGTGAACAGGCCGGTTTTGTAACCGTGAACTTGAAGTGTTGCCGCCCACATATGGCTCACACTTCCCTTGCCGTTGGTTCCGGCTACATGCACACAACGCAATCCTTTTTCCGGATGGCCCAAATACTGGCAAAGTGCTTCTGTGCGACTGAGATCTGCTTTGTAGGCGGCTCCGCCCTGCCGTTGAAACATGGGCAGTCGGGTGAACAGCCATTCCAGGGTTTCCTGATAGCTTTTCAACGCTTTTGGAAGTTGTAAATAATGTAACCAATTTGTTCATCAGCCGCTTCCGGATCGGCCTGCCAAGTGGTGCGCATGGCGGCCGAACGGGCTTTGTCAAACAAGCAACTGGCCGCTGTGGTGCTCTTCACGCCATCCGGGGTCACTCTGCCTGGATCAGCAAAAGTGACTTTTCCAGTGCGGTTTACACGAATCAACACCACCACCCGTCCTTCTTCGGTGCAGTCGTAATCGGGCAGGGGTTTTTGCAAGGCTTTTCTGCTCCCTAGGCGATAATTGCCATCGCCACCCAATCCGCCACCTGTTCCATGGGGCGCGTTGATGTCGCCATTGGGGTCGCCCATATCGCCTTCGCCTTCGCCCACCCCTTCGCTGCTGCCACCTCCTGACTTCGGATTATTCAGCAATTGGTTCAATCGGCTGTCTACTTGCCTTTGTTCTTGGGGCTGCTGCTGCTCGGTTTCTTGACTGTTATTGCCACTTTCTGTACGATTTTCAATCGAGGGGGCATCTACTACATCTTGGGTAGCCACTTCATCAGTCACTGGGTTTTCTGAACTGGCGGTACTGCTCTGGTTGATGGGGGCTACTTCTTCTGCCGGAGGTCCTTCCACATATTCACTTCCGCTGGCAGAGGCATCAAAACCAAAGTTTACGGCAATGCCTTCTTCGGGTTTGGGTTCGAGATAGGTAAGGCCAAAGAAGAGGAAGATGATGAGTAAAAGCAGATGAGCGCCTGCCGTGATGAAGGCGGCCATTCTGCGGTCTTTCTGTTCTTTTTGGGCGTTCATCGCGGATCGGTGGCCAACACCATTTTGAGTTTGTTGCGATAGGCGATGTCCATCACCTTCACCGTCATGCCGGTAGGCACTGCTTCATCTGCTCGCAAGATGACCACGGCTTCGTCAAGACCGGCCACACTGCGCAATAGCATGCGCTCGAGTTCTGATTCTTCTACCGCTTGGTCATTGATTTTAATATGCAGTTCTGGGTCGATGGTCACGGTAACATCTTCGCGCTTCACGCTTTGGGCTTTGCTTTTGGGCAGCACAATGTCGAGGGCCGAGCTGGTGACGAGGGTGGAGGTGAGCATGAAAAAGATGAGCAGCAAGAACACGATGTCGGTCATGCTGGCCATGCTGAAATCAGCTTTTACCTTATTGCGTCCGCGGAGATTCATTTGCCGGGATCATTCAGCAGGTCCATGAATTCTGTGGCATTGGCCTCCATTCGATAGACTACTTTATCTACCCGATGTACCAGAAAGTTGTACCCCACATAGGCCAAAATGCCCACAATGAGTCCGGCTACCGTGGTGGTCATGGCGGTGTAAATGCCTTCGGCCAACATCTCCACATCAATCTGTCCGCCCGCAGCGGCCATTTCATGAAAGGCGAGGATCATCCCGATTACCGTTCCCAAAAAGCCAATCATCGGAGCAGCACCGGAAATAGTGGCCAAGGTGGCCAGGTTCTGTTCCATGCGATAAACTTCCAACTTACCAGTGTTTTCAATGGCCGCTGAAATATCTTTCAAAGGCTTCCCGATGCGGGTCAGTCCTTTTTCAATCATGCGCGCCACCGGACTGTCATTGCTCTGACACAAGGTTTTGGCTGCGTCTAAACGACCATCCAGCACATTTTCTTTGATGCGGTTCATGAAATTCTCATCCAACTGAGAAGCCCGTGTGATCAATCGGAAACGTTCTACAAAAAAATAGATAGTGATGATGGATAAGGCAAAGAGCACCAGCATGATGAGGGTTCCACCCACTCCG
>CAZDPF010000203.1:0-3232 GCA_964507215.1 uncultured Chryseobacterium sp.
TTGGCCATAAAGCCAAGGGGCAATGAAAGCGTATTCGTATCATTTTGAAAAAGTGCTACGGCATTATGGGCCAATGGGTGCTCTTGATCCCAGCCAAAGAGGCTAGGGCGATCAGGTGCATTCAGCTTTTTTATAGCGTCCCACGAGGGATCAAATCCTGCGTGTGTTCCATGGAGGAGAGCAATGACATGATTATCTTGAATATTAGATTGTAAAGCATCTCTGGCTTGCACTATCAGAATATCATCCAATGTATTGTGTGATTTGTAAAATCGAGTGAAGTAATCATTCACATCGCAATGGTTGCTAATGTAAAACGGCCCGATAGAAGGGTTTGTATCAATGGTGCTTACCCAGAACGACTGAAAAGGGGCGATGTTGGTAGGCATAATTGGTGATGCATGCAAATACTCTTGGCTGCTCGGATCATAGACTGCAAAACTGGAGGCTACGTTCTGACGACTGGGTCCGTTAAAGAAGATGAGTGAACAGGGAAAAGGATTGGCTACCAAGTTCCATAAATTATCGTCATTGCCATTCAAAGCACCCATGATACCACTGCCACCACCTGATGGATAATACAAGTTCATCGCAGGAATGGTATCGTTGCTACTTCCTTTCAGTTCTATCATTCCTGTGTCCTGCACACCATTGGTTCCGAAGAAGGCGACATAACCTCTTCCTGGAACATTCAGCACACTTCCGTTAGCAATATTTTGCCAACCTCCTTGGGCGGCATCCCAGTAAAAAAGGTTCTGTGTATTCGGATTGAAATCAGTACCTACTTCTCCTAGTACAGACAGTGGCTCAGCACCAATTGGTAGTCCGATATTATGCCATCCATTTCCTTGGAAGTTGAATGTGAATCGAATGGGTGTTGACGGACCTTTGTAACTGGCAAAGCTGAATGCACTAGCGCCTTCCAAGATGAGCGTGTCAGCAACGATGAGCTTGCTACTCATGCTTACCTCGAGTTTTGCATCCGGTTTTACTACAAAAGCATCCAATTGTGTATTCTCGGTAATGGAAGCAATTCCACTTTGAACCACCGCATAGGAATAGGAGCCTTCCCCCAGATCAATAAAACCATTGGGTGAGAAGTCCCATACCCCTCCATCAAAAGTGAAGGCAAAGGTGTCCATAACCGCCATATCATCGCCCTTTCCGGCTCCACCAGTGAAAATTTGCCCGGGTAGATCAGAGAGAGAAAGTAATAAGCAGAAGATCGAAGAGAGGAAAGGTTGGTTCATTGCGCAGAAGTTGAAGGCTCGGAGCGAACACCTCTGATGCCGTTATTGCTTTCTCGGGTAGAAGAACTGGTCTGTTTTCGTCGATCAAATTCCACTGCATAATAGGAGTTGTCAGCCCATGAACCTCCTCTTCTGCCAGTACCTTCTGCAGCGGACGATGGCCAAGTACTCACATTTGCGTCACCTGAAACACTGCCGGGTATGGGCCCTGCTATACTTAGTTGTCCATCGCCGTGAATGGGCTCAAAGCCCCTGCCGTCGTTCGTTATTCCGATAGTGAATTCCGACAGATTTCCACCAATGTCCAGAATCCCCGAGGGAGTCGCACCAGCTGAATCAATCAAATTGCTTTGTGTAGCAAAAGATCCTACGCGTAGTGGCCCTTGGTTGAGATCGCCATATTGATTGTGGGTTCTGCGTGCATTGAGGTTGGGTTTTCCTGAACCGGAATAGTAGGAATATTCGTTGGCGCCGCCGGCATTGGCAATGGAGTTGGGCGTTATGGCGCGCAGGGGATATTGGTAGCAGTAGGAAAAGTTCTGACAAAGTCCTGTTCCCCAGGGAAGTTCAGATGCATCAGATAAAAAACCATCACGGCTCTGCCCCATAGGATCACAAAGCTTTTCAAATTCTAGCTCTGTCATCGGTCGTAGCCCCATCCAATCCAAGTAGGCTGAGGCATCTGCCCAAGAAACATAGTTACATGCTACATAGGGTAGATCAGTTGAATATTGGAAACCTGATTGAGTGATCCCATGCCGATGTTGACCATACTTATTGGGATAACGGGTTTCACGCATGGCCGTAGGTAATAAATTCAGGAAAGTGACATACTGCGATTGGGAGCCTTCGTATTTCATGCAATAGAAAGCATTGAATCCTTTGGGGTAGTCTGCTGGTAAAACACCAGTGCTGCCCCAATAGTCGCTCGCGTAAACATTTCCTTCCGCCACCGCAGTGGAGAGCGTAACGGCATTTTCGTTTAATACCTCAAAATGCCAAGTGCCATAGGCACCTCCTTGAGGGCTTATGGTCTCTCGAATTGGTTCATAAAAGTTAGTAATCGATGGTTGTAAGGCTAGAAAGAATCCGGCGGAGAATGCGCCACTTGCCACATAGACCATTTCAGTTCCCAGAACAGCAATGAGCGCTGTGTCGGAGTCGCTCAATCCGTTAGAGGCATAATCCCATATTAACTCAGCACCAATAGTATTGAAGGTGGCTCCGCCAGAGGTGGTGGCTGTTGGACTTCGATAAAAGAAAGCCCCCACTGCCGGATTAGACGCGCTATGCGAAAGTCGTTCATCCACCAAACCGAGTTGGATATTTGCTGAATCATTTATCGCATCGATGCTTCCTGCAGAATGCCCTGTTAATGATAAATGCGCATGTTGCCATTCTCCATTGTGAAAAAACTTGACAACGATCCAACAGGCATCCCAGTTATCACCTTCCCGCCAATTATTCTCCCATCGCAGATCAAATGTTATTGTATAGGTGTCGTTAATGGTATTTTTAGCGCTGATTCTTGCATTTGTAATCGTCAAGTTGTTGGCTTGTACAACTGTTGAAAAGAAAACAAGTAAAGACCATAATCTTTTCGTTAATCGTTGAATCATACTTCAGAATTTTCCCTTAACCCGGGCCTAAAGTACGATATATCTTACTTTAAGTTTTTGGCGTAGGAACTGGAAGCCTATCCATGCGGCTTTTTGGTGATCACCTATTGTCTGAAGGATGGTTCCTGAGGGAGCATGATTTCGTTTGGCTACGCCCTTGTTTCGTGCTGTTGTGTAGCTGCGCAAGAAGCGATATTCAAGAGACGTGCGCTCAATACGCAGTGAGGGGAATGGAAGCCAGAATCTAAAAACCAGAGTCCAGATTCGCTGTTAATACCTTGAACAAGTTGACACTTTGTAAAAGCCGTAAAGGCGAAGGATATGGCGCTGCTACTATGACTGGCCTCCCATCCACCTCACCCC
>CAZDPF010000204.1:0-3161 GCA_964507215.1 uncultured Chryseobacterium sp.
CCTTGTCCGAGCGAGGCTTTGTGCGACGCGGCCAGCCAGATGGACATTGATCAATTGGAAGAATTTATGAAGCCGCTCATCGAATTGCATCGCATCGAACGCAGCTTTCGCAACAGTCAATAAAGGAGAGGGCGTATTTTCGCCCCGCAAAGCACATCCCCATACCTATGGAACTCTATCTAGATTCCGCTGACATCAAGGAAATCAAAGAAGCTTTGCAGCTTGGATTCCTCGCCGGCTTGACCACCACCCCCCCCTTTATGCACCGCCACGGCATCACCGATATCGATGGCACCATACTCGAACTTGCCAAAATAGTTCCGGTATTGCAGATTGATGCCCTGGGACAAACGGCTGATGAAATTGTGGCCGAAGCCGAACGCCAAGATGCCTTGGGCCTCGACCGCACCCGCACAGTGTATAAAATTCCCATTTCTATAGAAGGCGTAAAAGCCTGCAGAAGACTGGTAGACATGGGCTATCTGGTGAACGTCCACTTGGTGTACACCCTACAACAGGCCTACATGGCCATGGCCGCAGGTGCCACCTATGTTTGTCCGCTTGTTGGTCGCTTACAAGACCAAGGTCATGACGCCCTTTCGTTGGTACAGCAATGCGTAGAAGCGGTGAACTACTATGGTTATGACACCAAGATCATGTTCTCCTCTGTGCGCAATGTAGAGCATGTAAAAAATGCCCTCAACATTGGCGTTCACACCATTACCGTACCTTGGAAAGTGATGAAGGTGTTGACAGACAACCATTTCACTGCCCTTGGAACCCAAGAGTTTTTTGAGCATACCCGCTTGATGACCAAAACGGTGAAGGATGTCATTTCCGATATCAACCCAATTGTCTCTGCTGACAGCAACATTGCTGACGCCTTAGTAGTGATGACGGAAGGAGGTTTCGGCGCCGTTACCATTGTGAACAAAGAGAACAGTCCGATTGGCATGTTCACCGATGGCGACCTGCGCAGATTGATTTCGAGCGAAGGCGGAAGTTCCATCAGCAAAAAGCTCTCAACCCTGCCCATGAAACGCCCTATCACTGTTGAAAGCGTGGAGCTGCTTTACACGGCCGAGGCCATCTTGCGCGAGAAGCAAGTAGACACCTTGGTAGTAACTGAAAGCGGCAAGGCCATTGGCATGGTAGACGTACAAGACTTGCTCAAGCTCAACTAATGACGAGCGGAGCGCTCGGAGCCTATCTCGAAAGAGGCGGTCAATTGCATTGCCCTGAAGGGGTGTTGGAAGAGCGCATCCGTCACATTCGTCTGTTGCTGTTTGATTGGGATGGCGTTTTCAACAATGGCCATAAAATTACCGGCAACAGCTCGTCGTTTTCGGAAGTAGATTCCATGGGCAGCAATCTGTTGCGCTATGGACTTTACCAGCTTCATCAAGAAATGCCCCGGGCCTACATCCTCAGCGGAGCAAGTAATCCGGTGGCCAAAGATTTTGCGGAACGCGAACGTTTCCATGGTGCATTGCTCAATTTCAAAGACAAGAATGCCGCCATTGATCGAATCTTGGAAGAAGAGCAATTGGACATACACGAAGTGGCCTTCTTTTTTGATGACATCTTGGATTTGGGCGTTGCAGCACGTGCAGGATTTCGGGTATTCTTGGGCGGCGATCATTCTCCTTCCCTTCAGCAGTTTGTGCGCAATAACGAACTGGCTGATTACAGCACGGCGCGGCCTGGCGGGCACAATGGCTTGCGCGAGGCCTGTGATTTTATGCTGGAAGCCGTAGGGGTTTACCAACAGGTAGTGACTGACCGCTTGGGCTTTACCCAGGACTATCAAGGCTATTGGACTGCACGCCAGTCTATCACCACACGATTCGAACACGCCTAAATCATGGCCATAAAGCCGAAGAAAAAGACCCCACTACTGGTCATCGGCACTACAGACCACATAGATTTTCCTGATTTCGGGATGGAAGGCATCGGGTGTAAAGTAGATACCGGAGCGAGCACCTCGGCCTTGCACTGTCACAAAGTGCGCTTGACCGAAAAAGATGGCTTGCCTTTCGTGCGGTTTCAGCTTCTCGATCCTGAACACCCCGCCTTTCAGAAAACCAAATTCCACTTGCCACTTTACCGCGAAAGGCAGGTGAAAAATTCCTTCGGGCAAACCGAAATGCGCTATTCGATTAAAACGAGAATATTCTTGTTCGGACAAACCTATGCCGTGGAGTTCACCTTGGCTGACCGTGCCAAAATGCGTTATCCAGTACTGTTGGGAAGTCGATTCCTTCGCAACAAGTTTGTGGTAGACGTTTCGCAAAAAGATCTTTCCCTTCAATTGAAAAACCAGACCACCCTTTCCCCATGAAAATTGCCATCCTTTCTGCTAATCCGCGACTTTATTCTACCCGTCGCTTGCTCATGGCTGCCCGAGAACGCGGCCACGAGGCCACAGTGATCAACCACACCCGTTCTTATGTGGTGATGGAAAGTGGCTACAATGCAGTTTTTGACAAGCACGAAGCCATTCAAGAGGTAGATGCCATCATTCCCCGAATTGGCTCAAGCGTTAGCTTTTATGGCAGTGCGGTGATCAGACAGTTCGAAATGCAGAAGGTTTTCACCACCCTGAGTTCTTTGGCACTGGTGCGCTCAAGAGATAAATTGAGAGCCACCCAGATCTTGGCCAGACACGAAGTGGGAATTCCCAAAACAGCTTTTGCGCGCAATCCGAGCGACATCAATCATATGATTGAACAAGTGGGTGGAACTCCCTTGATTGTAAAATTATTGGAAGGCACCCAAGGCCTTGGCGTGGTGCTGGCCGAAACGCCCGCCTCTGCGCGTTCTGTTATTGAGGCGTTTTATGGTATTTCGGCCAACATCTTGGTGCAAGAATTCATCAAAGAAGCCAAAGGTGCCGACATCCGTTGCATTGTGATTGACGGCAAAGTGGTGGCGGCTTACAAGCGGATGGGCAAAGAAGGTGAGTTCCGCTCTAACCTGCACAGAGGAGGTATTGGGGTACCCATCAAGCTGAAACGACATGAAAAAGAAATGGCCATCAAAGCCGCCAAAGCACTTGGCTTGGCCGTTGCTGGGGTAGACATGCTGCAATCAGCGCGTGGTCCGCTCATTATTGAAGTCAACTCTTCTCCGGGCTTAAGGGGGGTAGAATCTGCATCAGG
>CAZDPF010000205.1:0-3153 GCA_964507215.1 uncultured Chryseobacterium sp.
ATGTGACCATCCAAAAAGTGGTGAAGCAGTAAACTAAACTGCCTATCGCACAGGCCCCTTCTGCCGTTGGCAGAGGGGGCTTTTTTATTCTGCACTTTTCTAACGCAGTTTACACAGCCTTAACATAAAACACGTTCCCAATCAAGGGGATATCCTGACATTTGAACCGTCGAAAAAAAATGCAAAAACCCAAGTTCGCATGAAGCACCTTGTACAACGTATCAGCATGGCACTTGGCCTGTTGATTATGGGCACCACCTCCAGCTGGGCCCAATCAGACCTCATTATTACTGGGGTTATCGATGGCCCACTATCTGGTGGTTATCCTAAAATAGTAGAGCTCTACGTCATCAATGATGTAGCTGATGCCAGTTCCTACAGCTTAAATCGTTACAGCAATGGAGGAAATTCTGCGTCTTCTTTCTTCACTTTTCCAGCCAGCGCCCTTACCGCAGGCAGCTTCTACACTGTTACCCAAGATGATCCTTCACATGTTGCCTTCTTCGGGTCATCTGCAGATGCTGTTGCAAGTGTTAACATCAACGGAGATGATGTAGTAGAGTTGGTCAACAATGGCGTAGCCGTAGACGTCTTCGGCGAAATCGGTGTAGATGGAACCAACCAATGCTGGGACCACTTGGATGGCTGGGCATACCGGAACAATAATAGCAGTCCGACTACTACTTTCAATTGCGCTGACTGGACGTTCTCAGGCATCAACGCACTTGATGGTGAGACTTCCAATGCCACTGCAGCCACTCCTTTCCCCACCGCTAGTTTCAGTACTGGAGGAGGGGTAGTAGCTACTCCTGATCACTTCGTGGTAAATGTGGGTACAGCCTTCTCACCTGCTGCCCTTCAAATTGCAGTAGGCGACTCTGTATTGTGGACGCTCTCTGGCAATCACAATGTAAACGGAAGCCAATCTACCTATCCAAACAATCCAGAAAGCTTCTCCAGCGGACCCGCACCCATTACCACCTTCGGTCATCGCTTCATGACTTCCGGTATGTATACCTACCAGTGTGATCCACATGTGGGACTGGGAATGATTGGCACCATCGAAGTACAAGGTGCTCTGAACGCTGTTTCTTCTTTGGCTATTGCGGCCAATGGAGAAGATGAAGTGAATGTCAGCTGGACCAAGCCTTCAGGGGTGAACGGTGTTGACTGGGATGGGGTAATGATCTTCATGTCTGAATCACCTTTCTCCAACTTCTTTACCAACAACACCCAAGAAGCCGCCAACTACACCGGCAACTTTAGTTATATGGGAGGTACCATGGTTTCTGCAGATGGCACCAACAATGGGTATTGTATCTATAACAGCACCGTTGATGCTGACGGCAATATTGATATTGATGGGCTCACTGCCAATACTTTATATTACGTTGCAGCCTACGCCTATCGCACGGTAGCTGCTTCAGATGATGAAGTAAGTGCTGAAAGCAATGCCCTTGGAGCTACTGATGCTCCTCCTACTTCCTCTGACTTAATGATTGTAGGCTCTTTGGATGGTCCGCTCACTGGTGGTCATCCCAAGGTAGTAGAGCTCTACGCGGTAAACGCCGTGGCCGATGCCAGTGAATATGTTGTGGAATTGTATGGCAATGGTAGTCCAACCTCCACTGCTACAGTATTTAGCCTTCCTGCCATTTCCATGAATGCCGGAGATCGTTACTACATCACCGGTGACTCTGCAGGTTTCTACGCCTTCTTCGGCTTTGCTGCTGATGGCGTAGGTTCTACCTTCTTGAACGGCGATGATGCCCTCGGCTTGACCCGCAATGGCGTTTTGGTGGATGCCATGGGCCAGATTGGTGTAGATGGAACAGGCGAATGCTGGGAATGGCTTGATGGCTGGGGATACCGCAGCAATGGAGGTGCTCCTTCTACCCTTTTCAATTGTGCTGATTGGTCTTGGTCGGGTATCAATGCTTTGGATGGCGAAACCTCCAATTCCACTGCCGCTGTTCCTTATCCAATCGGAACTTATGGCATTGTAGCTACTGTAGATCTTGAAATCACCGAGATAATGGCAGCTTCAGCTCATTCCAATGCCGCAGTAGATGGCGATTGGTTTGAAATCCGCAACAATGGAGCTACTCCAATTGACTTAAGTGGCTTCTCATGGTCTAATAGCAGCACAGGACCTGGGGTTCATGTATTTGGCAGTTACATTCTTCCTTCTGGTCAATCTATGATTGTTTTGAATGAAGATTCTGCGGATATTATCAATTGGACCAACGAGTGGAATCAAACCGCCAATAACATCCGCGTAGTTGCACGCAATATGTTTGGCAACATGGGCTTCACTGATTTGAATGGAAGCGCTGATGGAGTATACCTCTATGATGCTTCTAACAATTTGGTAAGCAGTGGTGTATACGCTAGTAATACAGCAGGCTTTAGCTTGGAGTTCAATGCGGGTGTACCTACACAAGCAGTTGATGGTGTGAACGGTGCTTATACTTCCAATGGAGGTGATGTAGCCTCTCCAGCAGATATGGCTCCTTTTGTACTCATCATTCCTTCCTACTCTATTGCTGATGTAAGAGGCGTAGATGCTAGCGGCGTTTCAGACTCAGATGGTGTTTACTGTCGCTTGCATGGTGTTGTTACCTCAGTAGACTTTGATGGCAATGCAGGGTATAGCTTCTTCATAACCGATGGCACCCAAGGCATCAACGTGTTCAGCTTTGTAGATGTAGATGCCTACACTGTGAATTTGGGAGACTCTATTCGCGTTGTAGGAACCATCGATCAGTTCCGTGGCTTGATCGAAATCGTTCCTGATAGCATCGCTTTATTGGCCAGTGGACTTGCCGTTCCTGCACCAATGGCCGCTACAACACTGGATGAAACAACTGAAAGCGAACTCATCACTTTCACTGGCGTTAGCTTGGTGGATCCTGCGCAGTGGCCTGCCAGCCAAACCTCTACTAACGTTGACTTCATCACCGCTATGGGCGATACTCTGCAAATGCGCATTGATTTTGATGTTGCTCTCTTTGGTTCGGCGCCTACTGGTGTCTTCAATCTCACTGGAATTGGAAACCAATACAGCACTACTTCTTCTGCACCATTCCTTGATGGTTATCAATTGTTCCCACGTGGTTGGATGGACATTGACACCAATGTGAGCACTTGTGC
>CAZDPF010000206.1:0-3132 GCA_964507215.1 uncultured Chryseobacterium sp.
CCTATGGAGGGCCGAGAAGTTTCTCATTCAAGCAGGAGGTAGCTTCAAGGACGATTGCACTCCAGGATTTTCCAAACGCTCCCGAGAAGCTTCATTTTATAGGCTAGTTCATAATTTGTTGTTACTGTAACATTAAAGAAGCCTGCATTTACAACTTCAGGGAAAGACTTTTTACTTACAATACTCCCCACAAAATTCTTGTGCTCTCCTCGTCATTTCAAAGCCCCAACAAAAAAGCGACGCTGCGGGAATGATTCCACAGCGTCGCTTGGGTGAAATGTAAAAGATATGCCTTTACAGCTTGATATAGCGCTGGTATTCTGGACCGTTGGCAGTAGTCAATTCAATGATGTACAGGCCTTTGGGCAGGTGTTCAAGATGCAGGGTAGTAGTGTAAGCCTGCACTTGCTCTTCGTAAACCGTTTGTCCGGTAAGGGGAACTACCCGAATGCTTTCCACCAACGAACTGCTCTCCACTTGCAAAGTGCCGTTGCCCGGATTGGGATAAAGCTTGGTGGTGGCCAGCAATGCTTCTTCGATGCCAACCGAACCGGCGGGTGCACCGAAAACATTGTCGAAGTAAACGATCTCATCCGCTGAGCGTCCTCTGAAATCAGGGAAGATGACCACTTGGTCATAAGCCGGACTCAAGCCAATATGGGCAGAGAAATCAAAAGTGATCTGCTCCCATTGGTTCACCAGGGTGTTGGGCACCTTGATCTCTCCCAACGACCAACCGTCTGGACGAACCAGTTTGATGCCTACGTCGCTGATGACTGATTTCCACACCATGATGCGAATCTGGGCGTTGGCAGCCGATATAGAGAATGAACCTGTACCTGCGCCATGGAGGGTTTCACAACCTGCCCAGGGATTGCCAGTTTGCAGGGCGGTGAACTTGGCCACGGTGGTGGAAGGATTGATACCTGTGGGATCTGGATTGGGAACGATCTCCAAGGTGGTGTTGCTTCCGTTCTCAAAAACAGTCCAGGTCCAAGCAGCTCCTTGTCCGCCAGGTTCAAAGTCAATCGGTCCGTTTTGGGCAAAAGCCACGGTAGCGCCCAGAAGGGCTAGAGAAAAAAGAGTAGGTTTCTTCATGGTTGGGTTTAGCTGCTCCCTGAATTGAGAGGCTTTTGGTAAAAATAACTAAAAGTATTCAAGGGGCAAGCGACAGCTATAAATATTCCTTATTTCAAGCTTATTAAGCACAGTTTATCAGGCGCTTTTGGGCAGGAAGTCACCCTTCTTGATGACCACTTAATTGGCCAAGCGGAGCAATTTCCCCCTCCATACTTTTCCTTGGGCATCTATGATTTGCAAATAGTAGATCCCTTCTGGCAATGCGCTGATATCTGCCGTTCCATTGGGGTTCCAATGCCAATGGCGGCTCACTTTGCGTCCCAATGCATCATACAATTGCCAAGAGTTGCGCTTGGTAAAATCGGGTAGGGGAGCAATATGCACTTGATGGCTGGCAGGATTGGGCGAAATGTGCAAAGTACCTGCGGCATCTCGATGGGTTTCTTCTAACACCGCAACTGAGCCATTGCATGGCGTATTGATTTCTTGCAGCAACACCTTGTCGATGGCCATTCTTCCGGTATAGGCCGGGGTGAGGGGGGCCATGGCTTTCCATCCCAAATAGTAGGGCCGGCTTTGTGTAATCAGAAAGGTATCAGAGAAGGTGCGGAAAGCAGATTCATAGCGCTGACCAAAATCCTTCAACAACCAAGCAGTAGATAGGTCTTCCAAGGTGTCTATTACTAACGCCAATCCCATGCGACTGCTGCTATCGCTTTGGTGGTGAGCCCAATCAAACTGCAGCCAATAAACTTCTCCTGCCTGCAACTGCATACAAGGCGATCGCAGATACTTCGGAGAATCAGCGAATGGCATCACGGCCAAGGCGCAGCCGGGAGCCCCTTGTGGCGCTTGCTGAAGTGCAAGAGCAGCATCGCTTTCGAGAAACCAACCGCTTTGGAATATTTGATTCTCTGCCTGCCACTGGTCGTAAGTGGCGGTATAAGGACGGATGCGGAAATCTTCTTCAAAGCAACTTCCGCCTTGACTTAGCACTAAGTTTTGTTGCAACTCCGCCAAGGTATCGAGGATATTCGCATTCCATCCTGCAGACGGCAATGAACGCAGGCGGAAAAAGCGCGCTTGAGGAGCCATGGCTTGACTGAAGTTCAGCACGAGCGTGGTATCGGTGCATCGGGAATGCATGGGGAAGTACAGGGGGACCGATTGCATGGGATTGCCGGCGTCATCAAAACTTTCCCACACCAAATGGAGGCTGTCGGAAGGGGTGCGCCCTTTGTATTCCCATTGAAGGCGGACATCAAACTGTTGATTATCGCAGCTAAACTGTTGGGCATTGAGCAATGGGGTCAGCGTATGTTGAAAGGCAGGATAGGCCGCGGTATCAATGCCATACAACGGAAAGTAGTTGAGCACAGCTTCGGCGGCTTTGCGCTGCAGATAATCTGCCCATTCTGCGCCAATGCCGGCGGGGAAGTTGCCACCGCGCGGACTTTTTCCAAATACACTGGCGTAATGGGTGCAGGCGCCCAAATAGCTGCCCATGAGGTTGGGGTGACTGTTGTCTGAAGCGTGCAGCACCAAGCCGGTGGTGTCGTTCAGGGCCAACCGCCAAGCTTCTCCAACGGGATGTACTGCGGCCGAGATGCTGCGGGCCAATTGGAGGTAGCGACTGCTGAGGGTGTCTTGCATATGGCCGAAATCCACAAAGGGAACGCTGCAGTAAGTCTGTGTACCATCGCATTGTTGTCCGCCAAAACGCCTTCCCCAGGTGAGGAACAGTCCCACTTTGGCGCACTGCCCAGTTTGCAGTTGAAAGTAACTGTTGAGAACAGCCAAATAGGGGAGTGAGAGTTGCTGGAAATAATGGTCGATGGTGGGGATTTGACTTTGTTCTTGAACAATGAAATGGGTCCAGTTCTTCTCCAGCACTTTATTGAGGTGTTGGGGATTGTTCGCATGGTCTTGAATGGTGTATCCCCCTTGTGTAATGGACTCTACGTATACGCTGTCGCCCAAGGAGTTACTCAGGTTTTGAAACAGAACGGGCAGTGCATTGAAGGAGGTGTAGCTATTGCCCATGAACAAAAC
>CAZDPF010000207.1:0-3086 GCA_964507215.1 uncultured Chryseobacterium sp.
ATGGACTGATTATCGAAAAATCAAAGTATAGCCATAATCACCAACTCCCGCTAGCACCTCCACCGCCGAAGCTACCTCCGCCAAAGCCTCCAAAGCCTCCGCCTCCAAAGCCACCTCCAAATCCTCCACCACCGCGAAAAGACGATCCGCCCATAGAACCAAGCCAATAGCCAGTAGCAAATGAGCCTAATCCTCCTCCGCGATTGCCTCCACGACCACCGCGCCTTAGACTCAAGAACACAAAGAATAATATGATGAGAAAAATGACAAAGGCCGCTCCCTTGGCGCCATCATCACCTCTTCGGGGATGCTCATTGGCAAATTTTCCGTTCAAGACATCAACAATGCCTTTAACTCCAGAGGCAATACCTCCGAAATAATCTCCCTCTTTAAATCGCGGCAATATCATTTTATCAATGATCTGCTGCGTATACACTGCATTTTGAAATTCCTCTATACCGTAACCCACGGAAATCCCCACCTTGCGGTCTTCCACAGCCACCACCAACACAATTCCGTTGTCTTTGCCCTGCTGTCCTACCCCCCAAGCTTCACCCACTTCAGCTCCATAAAATAGGATGTCGTTTCCTCGGGTCGAAGCCACGGTAAGTACTACTATTTGCGTAGAAGTGCTGTCGTCATAGTCTACCAAATACCGCTCAAGCTGTTGTTCTTCGGAAGCACTCAGCACATCAGCCAAGTCGTTCACCAAACGTGGCGGACTGGGTCTTGGTGGAATATCTTGTGCTTGAACGAATCCGCACAGCAGTAGCATCAAAAGGGTATGAAAGCAATTACGACTCACTGATCTGATTGCTTAATTCGTTTTGATCGTCTGCTTGTACAGGGAAAAACTCCGCCAGCTTTTCGCCCGCTAGGTGAATACCGGCAATCAATCCATCTTCAAATTGATTTTGGCGAAAATGCTGCTGCACCACATCGCGCACTGATTCCCAGAAATGGGAAGGTACCTTTTGGTCAATTCCTTGGTCTCCCAGAATACTGAACAGATGGTCTTCGGTTGCCAAATAGAACAGCACCCCATTGCGCTGAGCGGTTTTGTGCATTCCCAGTTCTTGAAAAACCTTCCATGCGCGTTTCAGCGGATCTTTTGATTGTCCGCTTCTTTCGAGGTGCACGCGAATTTCACCGGAGGTTTTTCGTTCCGCTTCGGCAATGGCGGCTACGATGCGCTGTTCGGCATCAGGATCAAAAAAGCGCTCAGATACTCCCATTAAAACTGTACTTCGGGAGCTTTCTCAGCGCCTTCATCTGATTCAAAATAGCCGTGCTTTTCAAAGCCCAACATGCCGGCGAGAATTACCGTTGGGAAGCGTCTGATCTTGCCATTGAATTCTTGCACTGCCCGATTGAATTTGTTGCGTTCAAAAGCAATTTTGTTCTCGGTATTGGTCAGCTCTGTTTGCAGATCGCGGAAGTTCTGATTGGCCTTCAATTCAGGGTAGCGCTCAATAGAAACCAATAGCCGAGACAATGCGCCACTTAGTCCTTCTTGGGCCTTTTGAAACTGTGCTATGGCTTCGGGTGACAAATCGTCTGCATTCACCTGAACAGAGGTAGCCTTGCTGCGGGCTTCAATGACTTGGGTGAGGGTTTCTTGTTCAAAGTCAGCATAGCCCTTTACGGTATTCACCAAATTGGGAATGAGGTCAGCCCTGCGTTGATAGGCCGCTTCTACTTGGGCCCATTGACCATTGATGTTTTCATCTTTGCCCACCAAACCGTTGTAGGTGTTCATAATGAATAAGCCAATCAGCAGGAGTACACCAATGCCGATCAGCCAGCCTTTGTTCTTCATTTGTTAGAGTTGATGTTTGAGGTTTTCCAACGCTGCCCTCAAGCGCAAAAGGTGTTCCGCGATCTCTGCCTTGCGATCTACTGCACTTTTGTCAGTGGTGAGTTTCTTTCTGGCACCGTCAAGGGTGTATCCACGTTCTTTCACCAAGTGGTAGATACTCCTTAACTCCCGAATGTCTTCCGGCGTGAATTTTCGATTGCCCTTGGTGTTTTTCTTCGGTTGAAGGCTTGGGAACTCCTTTTCCCAAAAACGGATGAGCGAAGCATTCACCTCAAAGTAGTCTGCCACTTCTCCTATAGAATAGTAGCGCTTGTCTGGATCGAGTTCAGGCCATTCTTTCATCAGTCAAAAGACTGGTTTTCTTTGGAGGCCAAGGTGATGATTTCTTGGTATTCTTCCGGACTTAAATCGTTGAAGAAATAGTTAATCGGATCTACTTTTTTGTCGTTGTAAATCACTTCATAATGCAGGTGCGGACCCGTGCTGGTTCCGGTATTGCCCACCAAGCCGATGATTTCACCGCGCTTTACGCGTTGTCCCGGCCGTACGTCAATTTGACTCATATGGCCGTAGAGGGTGCTGTAGCCATATCCATGATCAATCACCACATAATTGCCGTAACCACTTCCCGGACCGTAAGGCTGTTTCATCACAATACCGTTTCCGGTGGCGTAGATAGGTGTGCCGATGGGAGCGGTAAAGTCGATGCCGGCGTGCATCTTCATCACCTTGTAAATGGGGTGAGGTCGGTAACCAAATCCCGAAGCAATTCGGGTGAGATCTTCATTGGAAACGGGTTGAATAGCGGGAATGCTGGCCAGCATTTCACTTTTTCGTTGCGCCATGTCAATCACTTCGTCAAATGAGCGCGATTGCACATACAATTGTTTGGTGATCACATCCAGCTTTCGGGCAGATTCTTTTACAATCTCCGAATTGCCATAGCCTTCCAGCTCTTTGTAGCGATTGGCGCCACCAAAACCGGCCTGCCGAATGGTAGAAGGAATGGGATCGGCTTCAAAAATGACGCGGTAGATGTTATCGTCCCGATCTTGTAAATCGTCAAGCACCGTAGCAATTTCATTCAATCGCTCGTTCATGACTTCATACTGCATACGGGTGAACTCCAACTCTCGTTTAAGTCGTTTTTCTTCAGGCGAATCGAGAAACTCGTAAGAGAGCACCATCAAGAGCAAACCAAACAACAAACTAGCGGCGAAGAAAATTCCAGTTTCCTTCAGTCGCTGTTGCCATCCTTTCTCGATCT
>CAZDPF010000208.1:0-3083 GCA_964507215.1 uncultured Chryseobacterium sp.
ATGGGGATAATTTGCATGCCGTCATGTGCCCCTGCTAGCTGATCAGCCAATAGTTTGGCCCCGTTGGGTAGACCAGTTATCACTGCTGATTCTTCGGTAAATCCGGCAATGGTAGGCTCGATGCGCGTGAGTACATCCTCCTTGATCAGGAACAAAAAGCGATCTTGAACCAACAGTTTGCGCGGAATGGCCATAGCGTTTTCTATGGCAGAAGAGGGCAGTTCACCACTGAGGTAGATGCCTTCTTTTAAGTCATTGCCTCTCACTTCAAAGTAGATGCGCACCGTTTGTGTTCCTGGATCTACTTTTTGATTGATGCGTTTCAATGTGCCCGTCCATTGGCCGGGGATATCGGTAGAATGAAACTCACACGGCATTCCCAATTCTAAGAAGGCCAACTCTTCGGGAGCCACTGCCGCCTCAAGTTCAAAAACGGCGTCATTGATGAAAGTACCGAGGGCCTGTCCGGGTCTAACCAAGCTTCCCGCACTGACTAGTGCATCGGTTAAGACGCCTGAAAATGGAGCGGTGAGCCGATACTTTCCAAAACGAACTTCAGCGCTCTGGAGATTGTGCCAAGCGGCAGGAATTCCTCGGGCAGTGAGAAACAGCCGAAAAGTTTCTGAGGAGGTTTCTGGGAGAACTGGCATGGCCGATTCTACATGGAGGCTGCGCAGGTAGTTCTTCCAAACAGCGGCCTCACCGGGGTAGTCTAGTTGAATGTCGGGCAATACTTGACTGAGATTATTGATAAACTGAGAACGTTGGGCCACCAGGGCGGCACGGGCTTCTGCAGGATCAACCAGCATTAAAAGATCACCTTTTTGAAACCGGTTACCCGCGCGAAAGGCTGTATTTCCTTCGCGCATAACGCCTTGTACTTCAGCAAAAAGATCGATGCGCTCTAGGGCTTGAAGCCGGCCTTGAAGACTAATCTGTAGCCTGACCAAGCCATTTTTTACTTCAATCTGCTGCACTTGCCGAAGGGCATTGTTTTCCGTGCGGGCGGGTGGCTGTTTGCTGGCAATAAACTTCTTTGCCACCAGCACACTCGCTCCAATCAACAACAACCCGAGTACGATACTGCGTACTTGTGGGGTGAAGATTTGGGATGCGTTCAAGGTGTATTCAGTTTGAGGGCGCGAAGTTCGGTTTTTTATTAGCCGCCAACAGTGATTTGGGTATCACTGAAATATCTACTCTCCTCAAAGTGCTATTCCACCATATATCAAGATGAGGAAGTGGGGCGAATTTTCTGAAGAACAACAGGAAGCCCTTGCTGTAACCCAACAAAAAAAGCTGTCCCTTTGGAGGGAACAGCTTTGTGATGAGGTAGAATAGCTACTCAATCTTTCTCTGTCAAGAGCAAGCGATGCCCGAGATATGCTTCATCTGCCCAAATTTGCATGATCAAGGCTTGCATAGGAAGAGTGATTTCTTTCATTTCCAAAGCAGTACCACGCTTGCTCAGCAGTAATCTTCCCAAGAGATCTCTGACTTCCACATGAACTTCTCTAGCGCCATCTGGCAATGAAAGCTGCACGCTTCCGCGATGGGGATTGGGGTAGGCATTGAACTTTGCCCTCGCCGATTCAGAAAGACTGATGCCAAAGACATTGAAACAATCGGAAGTGTCTGTACAGCCATTTTCAGAAATTACTACTCCGTAAAATCCATCTACAGAAGCGGTAAAACTCGGGCCATTGGCCCCTTGAATGGCTTGTCCGTCTTCACAATTGATCCATTGCCAAGCATCTGCCTGAATACTTGCAGTAAGGGTAAACCCACTTTGTACAACACCAGTGCTGACAGAGATTTGGCTTAAGTCTAAATTGATGATGCTATCACAACCTAAGGAGCTTGTGTAGGTCTGATTGTAGTTGCCAGGATTGGATAGAAGTTGCCCACCAAAGTTGTAAAGTGAACCTTGGCAAAAACTGTCTTGAATAAAAGTACTATCAGTAACACATGGAGGTAAAGTGCAGAGCTCTTGAATTTCAGCCATACTTAAACCTCTGTTCCACATTCTAAACTCATCAAAAGCACCATTCAAATAAAAATATCCCCCACCAGTGGCTCCAGTAATAGATCTGCCCGCTCCTCCATTTGTTAATCCTGCTGTAGGTCCAGACATAGCCGTTCCGGAATAATTCACAGAAACTGGGACACAATCAATAAAAATTTGAATATCCGTTGGAGCGCGCACTATGCAAACAATGTGCTGCCAATTTCCCCAGCTTGGTGCAACGGTTGTTTGTGCAGACCTTCTATGGGGAGATCCAATTCCCTGACCATCTCCATAGGCAATCGCATAAAAGTTTGGCATTACATTAAACCAAAAACCATTGTACTGCAACTGTGTATGATCTGTTCCCCAAGCAGCCTGTTGTGCCCCTGTCCAAGTAGGTTTTACCCAAAAAGAAAAAGTAACTGGAAGGGTTGTGGGTTTTAGAATGGGATTGTTTGGGAATGCGACATACTGATTGGTTCCGTTAAATAAGATTGCAGA
Source organism: uncultured Chryseobacterium sp. (assembly GCA_964507215.1). Classification (GTDB taxonomy): domain Bacteria; phylum Bacteroidota; class Bacteroidia; order Flavobacteriales; family Schleiferiaceae; genus RFXV01. The sequence goes on from CAZDPF010000208.1 coordinate 2,510, forward strand.
ATTTGGAATTCCAACTGCATTGGATGTAAAACTTGGGTTGTTCATAGGCGTTGCATCCAATCCATGAATTCCAATATCTTGGGTGTTTCCATCAAAGGGATAGTGAACCAATTGTCCGTTTGTTAGTTGCGCCCAACTGCTGAGTGAAGAAAACACGAAAAACAGCAGGGTGAGTAGTTTCAAATTCATTGAGAGCAGATTAATAAGATTATTCAAAAATAGCACTTAGTTCAATTGACAATATCTTTTTCAATTGAATTATTTCGCTTGTACTAATTGTGTCCCTAAGAATTGCTTATCACCCCACAGTCTGAGCAAAACCGATTGATCATTGGGAATAGTTATTCTTTGTGTTAGGCCTCCGTCAAAGTACTTCGTTCCTATTGTCCTTCCTTGAAGATCAATAATTTGTAATTGGAATTCTTGGTAGTTGGGCGGTAATTCTATGATAATTTCTCCGTTGTGTGGATTTGGATAGAAAATGAAGCCTTGTTTTTTGGAGGTATTCACACCAAAACCATTGATTTCAACACATCTGCTTGTATCAACACATCCTTGGGAGTTTATGATTACG
>CAZDPF010000209.1:0-3081 GCA_964507215.1 uncultured Chryseobacterium sp.
AAACCTCAGTACCCTAACAGTCCTCTGCAAGATGTACTAGGCCGTGGGGATACACAAATTCAGCTTGGCAAAGGTGGAAGATGGCTGCCCGCCTATGGAGGGCCGAGAAGCCTCTCAACCAAGCAGGAAGTTGCTTAAAGGACGATGGTACTGCAGGATTTTTCAATCGCCCACCCCTCAGCATCTTCATTTTACTAGCTAGTTCGTGATTTGTCATTGCCGCCACATGAAAGAAATTTGCAATTAGAACTTCAGGGAAAGACTTTTCACCAACCTAACTCCCCACAAAAATCCCGTGACCCAAAATACCCTTGCCTTAGACCAAATAGATCTGCTGGCGGAGCCGGAGGTGGTGTATGTGTCGATCCCTGATTAGTGTTGACCGTTTTTGTTATTTCTCTTCACGATTAAATTTCACAATCGGACAATTAGGAGCCAGAAGCGCCTCTTGTGCTAAAAATGGTGGTGGGCTCGATGCCCACCACCATTTTTTGTTGACCTCATTCTTCTAGGTTTAAGAAAATAGTAATGGCTGGCCATGAAAGGAGTTGAAATTCTTTTGTGAATCAATCCCTCATTGAATGGGGCAAATGGCCGCTTGATTTCAACCACAGCCGCCTTTCGCTGTTGTGCATGCCGCCGCGTTTGCTGGAAAGCCCTTCTATCATTTCATATCCCCGCCACGGCCTCGTATTCCTGCTTACAAGCATGCACTCGGGATAGATTCGGGTGTTTAGCGCCAATTTCTCTAGTAAACCACCTCGGCCAAAGCGATCGTAATTACCTCCAAAACCATGATCTGCCAGCACCATACACCAAGGCTTGGCGATGGCCTCTGGCTGACAGAAAAGAGCATCGTAGGTGGCTATGCCATCCGCTCCTAAAAATAAAATGGCCATCCGCTGTGCACCGTGTTCGTCTGTCAACTCCTTCTCGCGTTCAAAAACTTCAACAAAGCCATAGGGCAATATCTTGGGAGGATCAGGCTTTTCAATCAAGATATGGGGGTGCCATCCTTTATGCACTAGATCAGATTCCTTTAAAGAGTAACGACAGATGGTTTGATACCCAGTAAATCCTGTCTCATTGAGTTGATCATCTACTTGCTCTTGACTTATACCATAATCGGCATAAATGAAAAAGTGGCAGCTATGGCTTTGGTTGAATAGTTTAACGGGACTGCCATCATCTCCATAGCCTGGATAGTAAACGATTCGGGAAGACAGTACCTCGCCGATATTCAGAGGCTTGTTGGCAGCAGCGCGACTGAGCCATGCGGGCATATCTTGGTGATGGTTCTGCTTTAAATAGGCCCCCATGTCAATAGGCGGCAGCTCTCGGTTCTCCATTGAATGCCTTTAGGTAATTAATCTTTTCCACACAATCGCCTCAACTCCTTGTATATCTGTACCATGGCGAGGGTATCCATTTCGCAATAGGCCAATAGGTCTTTGCGCAAGGCTATGTCTTCCATGTTAGCTGTATCAACTGCCTCTTCTGCCAATTGAAGAAGCACCTGCATGGCTTGCTCTCCATTGAAAATGCGCAGTCCGGAATATTGCACTGTAGCATTGGGAAACATTGCTGGATATACACTTTTAATGGAATAGGAACTCCCCATGGTGTATTTGTAATACCAGCCTTTTTGAAAAGGAATCATGAGATCAACAAACCTTTCGAAAAGAGACTGCAGTGCCTCTGCTTGATCTGGACACCACTCCTGTAACCTGCGAATACAGGCTTTTTCAAATCCTTGATTAAACGCAACAATACTGCCTGAGCTGCCCAAATGCATAAGGAGAGAATGGGCCATATCTGCCCTGAAATCCGTTGAAAAGTTGGCCAAATACTCAAAATGTGCCATTTGATCTTTGGCACCGTTCAACACATGTAATGAATATTGAACCCCTAAATGTGGTTGGTAAGGACGTGTTCCTTCCAACAAGGGTAAGGCAGGCATTATGGTTTCGAAATCAAGAAAATAAAGGGGGTACACCAATCCACTCAGCCATTGGTCAATAGCGTTCAGCTCCATCCGCTCTCTCTGTTCAAGTTGATCAAGGATATACTCATACTGCTTGGCGTTGACATCAGCAGCCTCTATATGATCTAGCGCCACTTTGTCTTCAAAGTATAATGTCCAAGCCTTCCCCTTGATATGCGGGATATTAAACACAGAGGGTTGGGGAAGTTTGGGCCAACAATAGTTGATAAACTCACAGGCGAAAGGGTCACTACAATGGGGCCCAATCATCTGATGGGGCTCCTCCCCACGCAGCGCCCTCTTCATCTCGACCAATCTTCCAGGAATATCCGGCTGCATGGCCATCACTTGTGCCGTAACGTCATGAGGCAGGAACAATTGCTCAAGATTAAGTTGCTCGCCTTCAAGCCGATAATCAGGATTGAGCGTGAGAATATACATGCGATCGATGGGCAGCCCTGCCTTTTGTAGCACATAGTATTGAATGGCCGCATCATCATAATGATAGGATTTAACCGAAGTGCTCGATTTCACCTCATAGGCATCCCAACAATTGTCTTTGCGTTGGAGCACATCACATAGCACCAATACCTCATCTTCAATAAAGGCGGCTTCAAATAGGGTTTCCACCCGTTCAGACATATGGCGCTGCGTAGTGGCGCACATTTCTTGGAAATCTCGGTCTTTCGGAAAAGGAACTTCTACTCCATTTGGGAACCTCTGTTGAACGAGCCGTCCGATACGATTCCCTGAGTCAAAACGGGCTTGCGTGGAGGCACTTACCTCCGGAATTAGATCAGGCCTTTTTTTGAGCAGCCATAGCCGCTTGATACACTGTTTGCCTGCTACGTATTTGGATTTAGAAAGCATAGATGAATGTTTGCGATGAAAGTTATTTCAAATTTTTAAGAATAGACCGTTAAAGTATTTCGTGCTTCTTTGCCTTCAACTGTTGAGGAATATAGTGCAGAAAAAGGGTCACAAAATTTTTGTGGGGAGTAATGTTGAAGCGGTTTGCTCTTGGAAGTGAGAAGTCAGATTTCATCGTTCAATACCGGGGGACATTGTACTTTAATAGACGATTCTCACTTGCGGAT
>CAZDPF010000210.1:0-3058 GCA_964507215.1 uncultured Chryseobacterium sp.
TTACTCCCCACAGAAATCTTGTGACCCCATCTAAGCCTTTCGCAAAGTCAGCCAACAAATTCCCATGGGGTGCGATAGAAAAATACCGGAATCTGGGTATTGTTGATGGTGTTGAAAGGGCGCAACTTGGCTCAGCCAATCATTCATCGCCGTGTGTAGAGCCGGCTTGAATATTGAAAATCGCTTATTGGGTTTGCTTGAAGGAAATGTTGTCATCCTTCAGAAGGAGTGCATCGGTGCGCGTCACCGATGGCTCCTTTTGTTCTTTAAAGCCCCTTTATCAGGGCCATTTAGCGCTTGAAGTATTCGAAGCTTGAACAGGAGGAATGCCATCCGGCCTTTCCCCATCCCTAAGATCAAGTCTCCCCTAGGCTTTCGATGGGTTTTTCCTCCACCATCGCTTGCGCAAAGCCATCGCTACGCGCACCAAGAGAATGAGGGCAGGTACTTCCACCAATGGACCAATTACACCGGCAAAGGCCTGTCCGGAATGCAAGCCAAACACGGCAATCGATACGGCAATGGCCAGTTCGAAATTGTTGCCAGCGGCGGTAAAGGCCACGGAAGTACTGATGGGATAAGATGCACCGCTTCGATGGGAAATCCACATCCCCACCCCAAACATCAAAGCAAAATACACCAACAGGGGCAAGGCAATGCGCAATACATCCAACGGAATATCTACAATCACTTCCCCCTTCAGCGCAAACATCACCACAATGGTGAACAACAAAGCCATCAAGGTCATGGGGGCAATGCGCGGCAAAAAGCGCTCGGCATACCACAGCTCGCCCTTCCACTTGGCCAGCAAAAGCCTACTGAGCAGTCCGGCCAAAAAGGGAATCCCCAGATAAATGGCCACGCTTTCTGCGATCTGCCCAATGGAGATGTCTACCACTGCCCCTTCCATGCCCAAAAGCGGTGGCAACCAGGTGATGAAAATCCAGGCGTAAAAAGAATAGGCAAACACTTGAAACAAGCTGTTGAGGGCCACCAGTCCTGCTCCGTACTCCGGACTCCCTTCCGCCAAATCATTCCACACCAATACCATGGCAATGCAACGGGCCAAACCAATGAGAATCAATCCCACCATATACTCGGGTTGATCGCGCAGAAAGAGCCAAGCCAAAGCGAACATGAGCAGCGGCCCAATCACCCAATTGAGCAAAAGCGAAAGGCTGAGGATTTTCACATTGCGGAAAACCGTGGGCAACAAGCGGTAGTTGACCTTTGCCAAGGGAGGGTACATCATCAAAATCAGTCCGATGGCAATAGGAATATGCGTGCTGCCAGACCGAAAGGAGTCGATGAAGGAAGCGCTACCGGGAATGAAATACCCCATACTTACACCGATGCCCATGGCGAGGAAAATCCACAAGCTGAGGTAGCGATCGAGGAAAGACAGGCGGCGTGTGCTCATTGCGTGGCCATTTTAAAGGCAAACAACATCTCTGATGCAATTTGTAAAGAGCGTTCATCATAGCCCGCAGCTTCCTGAGGAGAGCCATCAAACTGCTTGGGATCATTGTAGTTCAGTGCGATGCGTGCTTCGGCACCCGGTATGAAAGGACAGTTTTCATCGGCGTGAGCGCAGGTCATGAGCGCGGCAAAAGAAGGCGCTTGATTGGCTACATCGTCATACAACTTTGAAAAGAGGATCAGCGGCGGCGCATCCTCATCGAATTGCACGGCATAGCGCGGATTGTCAGTGGAATCAAGTGCGGTGATGGACAATCCGCTTCGCTGCAGGGAAGCTATAGTGTTCGGGTGGCAAGCCGTGATTTCTACTCCGCCCGAGAATACTTGCGCAGGCATCTGGTGCAGATGAGCTGCCACGGCGGCCCAGACTTGGGCGAACTGACTCCTCCGCGAGTTGTGCGTACAAATGCAGTTCAAATAAACGGTTTGTTCACTTTCGCGGGTGTTCTTCAAATAGCGCACGAGCGGCTGCAATACTGCTTGCCGTTCTTCGGAAATGGGAAGAGATTGCGCAGCAGCGAGGAAGGTCGTCAAGGAAGGATTATTCATGGTGAGAGATTTAGCAACAGCCTGAACCAGGTGTGCAGTTTGATTTTGAAGTGGTGAGATTGGCCAAGGAGCGCCGGGGTTTGTTTGGCGGAATACCGCATTGGTCGCTGGCCAGGCAAGCGGTGGTCATTGGCAGCAGGTGATAGCTGAATCCATCGAAGCCCAGGTGGTATTTCCCGATGCTGCTTCCCTGGTACTCAATTTCGATCAGCACATCGGGCAATAGCAATTGCTTTTCAGCCTGTTGGATGATGCGCAACAACTTGCTGGCCGCCAAGCGATGGTCTACATCGATGTCTACATACAATTGCATGCTCACGGCCGTGGTTTTGCGCACCGTTCCGCCGCAATCGATGAAGTGTTTGGTAGAAAGCCCCACTTCGGTTAAGTGAAAATGGGCCGGAATGCTTTGGTCATTGGGCAGTTGAAAGTGCAGCGCCGATTGAAGCTGCAGACTGTCTTGAAACTCGGAAAGGGTGAGGGCTTTCATTGGTATTTTACGATGGGTTGTTACAAATTTTTTAGCAGCAGTGATCAGGTAGGGGGTGTTGCAATTGCTGGAAAAGCAGATTGAATAGCTGTTGCACCTCCATCCAACGTTGAGAATTGATGCAGTAGTTGATGCGCGGCCCCTCTACGCTGCCTTGAATCAATCCGATGGCTTTGAGTTCTTGCAGATGTTGCGAGATGGTGGCCTGAGCGAGGCCGAGTTCGTCTACCAATTCGCCGTTCACACAGGCTTTGGTTTTGAGCAAGTACTGCAGAATAGCGATGCGGGCCGGATGCGCCAGTGCTTTGGCCATTTGGGCGATGGCATTTTGCTCATCCGTGAATAGATCGGTCTTGCTTTTTCCCATGATGAATGATCATCGCAATATTACGATTGTTTCAATAAGTGATGGATATTTTTCAAGTCTGCGGGAACAAGGCGATGGGAAACCATTAATTTTCGGCGTGGTTTACAGGGTCGAAGGTTATTTATAAGGGACATAACTGTTCAAGACGTATTACAGAGCCGTAAAGTGCAATT
>CAZDPF010000211.1:0-3051 GCA_964507215.1 uncultured Chryseobacterium sp.
CAATTGCCCATGGCCACCTCGCTTAGATCCGCTTGATGCTGCAACCTATTTGGCGGGTTTCAGCAAGATCAATGGGCTTATTGCTCATCAACTGCACAATGGCGTTTTGCAGATAAAACTCCGTGGCCACTTTGTCTTTGTTCTCGTATTTATTGTTGATCGATCCGCGGTAGACCAATTGAAGGTCTTTGTTGAATAGATAAACATGTGGCGTGGTGCGGGCACCAAAGGCATCGGCCAATACATTGTTTTCATCTATCACATAGGCCGATTTATACCCCTTTTCCTGGGCATGTTGCTGCATGGCTTCCATAGAGTCTTCATCGCCCCGCTTCTTCTCATTGCTATTCACCAAGACCATCCCGATATCATTGCGCTCGGCGATGTCTGCCAGCAAGGGATACTGATCTTCCCAACCAATGACGAAAGGACAGGTGTTGCACGAGAAGATGACCAATAGTCCGTTGGATTTCTTGAGTTCATCCAGACTGAAACTGTCGCCGCTGATGTCTTTCATTTCGCGATCAGCCAAAGGAGCCTTCTCGCCTATTTGCAGTTCCTTGAGATCAGAAGTGGCGGCCATACTCAACAATCCACACAGCAGAAGGGCTGGGATATTCCATTTCATAGCATTCTGGTTTTGATGCAGTAAGAACGGGAAAATCTGTACATGGTTTTGTGAACGAAGCTTAAAAGTTGGCGGTTAGGCCAACAAAAAGCCCCGACTGTTGGCAGTCGGGGCGGATGGAATGCGGCCAAAGGGAGGTTTATTCCACCGAGGCGGTTACAGGTTCTTCTCTGCGTACCAAGGTCATCTCTTCAATGAGGTGGCCGGCTCCTGCATACTTGTCAATGATAAACAAGGTATAGCGGATGTCTACCGAGATGGTGCGTTGAAGCTCTTCTTCAAAGAAGATGTCGCCGCTCATGGCTTCCCAGTTGCCATCGAAGGCGGTACCAATCAGTTCGCCATAGGCGTTGATGACCGGGCTACCACTGTTGCCCCCGGTGATGTCATTATTCGAAATGAAGCATACCACCAAATCGCCGTTTTCATCGGCATAGGCGCCATAATCTTTGGCTTCGTACAATTCTTTCAAGCGCGCCGGAACAATGAATTCATCATTGTTAGGGTCTTCTTTTTGCATCACGCCATCCAAAGTGGTGATGAAGTCGTAGGTCACCCCATCGCGTGGTTCATAGCTACCCACAACACCCCAAGTCATGCGCATGGTGCTATTGGCGTCTGGCGAGAATTTTTTGTCGGCCTGCATCTCTCGAATACCGGCAGTGAAGAGGCGATAGGCTTTTTCGAGATCGGCTTCAACATTCTCAGTGCCTTCGGGGCCGCTGCGATAGGCCTCATACGCTTGATCGGCAATCATGCCCATCATGTCTTTCTCTATCTTTTTGAAGTCAGGATCATCCAATGCGGCCATGAAGCGGTCTTTGTTGGTGTAGATCGACTTTTTCCAAGCTTTGTCTACCAGCTTCTGCATTTTGCCCTTGTACTTCTTAATGAATTTCGGTTGTGATGCAGCGGGAATATCTTGTGCGTACAATTCGAAGAGTTTTACCATCAACTCTTTTTCCATTGGCTCGTAGATTTCTCCGAAGAACTCCTCGGCCATTCCTTGCAGGGCGGGGCGCATGCGATCAGACATGGCATCAAACTTCTGCTGTGCGGCCGCCTTTTCTTCGTCGGTCTTGGCTTCGTCAAGTGCTTTGGCAGCTTCTGCCCAAGCCCCCATGGTTCGTCCGGCGCGTAGGGCAAAGAGCACATGACTAGGGCCGAGTAAAAGTGCTTCGCGGTTGTACACCTCTGAGATCACGTAGGCATCTTTCGCCTTGTAAGAGTTCACAAAGAGGTTGATTACCTCGCCGTATTGAGCTTTGCGAGCAGGTGAGGCGTTTACCCAATTGACAAACTGGTCTTCCAGCTTTTTCTTTTTGTCGTACACCTTGTTGTTTTTCAACTGCTCTGTTTGCCCGATGTAGTACTTCCAATAGTTGGCTGTACTGGCGTAGTTAGAGGCATACTGAATGCGCACGGCATCGTCTTGGCTCATATAACTCCGCATGATCTCCAGCTTGAGATCGCGCACTTTTACTACCGAGGGATTGTAGAGGTCGATGGCTTGTTTCACTCCATGAGAGCTCAAATAGCGATCTGTTGACCCAGGAAAACCGAAGATCATGCTGAAGTCGCCTTCTTTCACGCCATCCATGCTGATGGGGAGGAAGTGCCGTGGCTTGAGGGGGATGTTTTCTTCGCTGTAAGCAGCAGGTTTGCCATCGGGACCGCTGTAGATGCGGAAAATGGAGAAGTCGCCTGTGTGGCGTGGCCACATCCAGTTATCGGTATCGCCACCGTATTTGCCAACAGAGCTAGGTGGAGCGCCAACCAAGCGAACATCTTTGAAGGTTTCCATCACAAAGAGATAGAACTCATTGCCGTGGAAGAAATCGCGAACAAAGCAGTCGTAGTGGGTATCAGACTTGGCTTCTTTGGTGATTTCTGCGCTGATCTCGCGGATTTTAGCGGCGCGTTCCTCTTCGCTCATTTCGGCGGTTAGTGCAGCATTCACCCGATCGGTCACGTTTTCGATGCGCACCAAGAAAGTAGCGGTAAGTCCCTCGTTGGGAAGCTCTTCGTCGCGGCTCATAGCCCAGAAGCCATCGGTGAGATAGTCGGCTTCGGGAGTGGAATGGCTGCGAATGGCATCGTAGCCACAATGGTGGTTGGTGAGGAGGAGTCCTTCACCGGAGATTACTTCTGCTGTGCAGAATCCACCCAGTGAAACAATGGCGTCTTTGAGTGAAGAGCCATCGGCATTGTAAAGTTCATCTGCCGTGAGCTGCAGGCCATTGGCCTTCATATCGGCATAGTTCAAGGTTTTGATCAAGTGGGGCAGCCACATGCCTTCATGCGCAGAAAGCTGGAAGACCATGAGCAGCGCCGCCAGAGCGGTAAACAGTCGCTTCATGTAGTGAGGGTTTGTTCAGAATTCGCAATGATAGTGTAAAAGCTTGCTGATGCCATGTGCTCTG
>CAZDPF010000212.1:0-3042 GCA_964507215.1 uncultured Chryseobacterium sp.
TCCAGTTGGGAACCAATGATCCACCACCAAGATTCTGCACGCTAGTCAAAGTAGGCACATACGAGGGCAGCGGATCGATGACAGCGGTGTCGATCTGACTAGAGTAGCAGCCATAGTTATCGCGAACCATGAAGTAGTAAGTGCCAGCATCTAGGTTGATGAAGCGATTGGAGAAGCGATTATTCGCCCAAGTAGTGTCAACTCCATCGCTGATACCAAAGTCCCATGTGCGACGTCCACCGGTAATCCCGAAGACATTCACCTTACCTCCCGTAGCATCCACAATCTGGAATACATTGGAGGAGAAGTTGAAGTCTTCACAGTCAATGGTAAAGTTGCCTACACAAGAAGGATTGGCGTTGCCAGCCTCTGAAATGTAGTACTCATAGTTGGCAGGAGCCAGTGGGAAGATGCTTCGTGAGTTGGTAGAAGAGTTCACCCGAACCCAAGTGGTATCGCCTACTTCACGGAACCACACATTGTACACTGATGCACCGGTGGCGTTCCAATTCAGGTTGACCCCGTAATTTCCTTGAACTGTAGCTACAGGATTATAAGTTGTATTGCAACTAGGAGCACCTTCAATAATGGTAATATCATCCAGCGCAATATCTCCGGTAAAGCTCGATCCCCGCTTGCCCATAAACCGAATCTGAAGGGTATCGCTATAGGCTGAAAGGGGAAGGATGGCCTCACGCCAGGCTTCGGCTCCAGAAAGCTGCTGCTGACCATATCTCCACCAAACGCCTATATCCCAGCTTTGGGTGTTTTGGTCCCATATATCTACTCTTAAAGTGTCTATGGTAGCGCCATACATATGGTACCAAAAGTGCAATTCGGGCTGATATAGGGTTCCCGTGTAAAATTGCGGGGAAGTCAAATAGGTAGGACCTGTACTTACGCCTGTAGACGTTTCCAAGTAAACATACATTCCGCCAACACTTCCAAAGCTGGTATGGTCGTAAAATGGCCCTGTGTCAAGCGAGTTTTCATCGGAACCAGAAGCATCTTCCGTTTCCCAATTGGGGCCACTAGCGATGTCAGCACCAAGACTCCAGCAATTGCCGAGGATGGTCGCAGGATAGGTTCCAATAATGCCCGGAGGGGTTTGGGTGAAGTTCTGCTGATAGGGCGTTTGAATGGTAGCACAAGCGGTGGTCCAGTTAACGCCAATCGAATAGGAGGAGGTATCAAGACCACTGCCACACAATTCTCGCACATAAGCGGTGTAGCTATTGGCAGGATTAAGTCCAGTAATTGTTAAGCTAGTATTGGAAGAGGTGAGTTTGGTGCCACTGCCCGGCGCAAAGCCCATCGGTCCGTATTCTACAAACCATTGGGTGGCATTCTGGCTTCCGGGTGTCCAGCTCAGACTGGACTGGTTGGCGCTTATATTGCCCACTTGGAGTTGACTGGGTTCGGCACAAGGGGGTAATACCTCCACCATGAAGTCATCGATGAATACATCCGGCCCATAACCAGAATTGAAGCGAAGTTGAAAAAGTACTTGCTGTCCGTTGTATTGCGCAGGATTCAGGTTAAAGACTTCTTGCACAAAATCGGCATCGGGGGCAGGCGCTGAACTTAGGGCCGTACTCAAATTAAAGCTGGGACCTTTCCAAATATCCAGGGTATCCCATTGGGCACTTTGCACCGTTTTAATTAGCAAGAGCATTTCATCATCCGGATAATTGGCATTGTAGAGATGCGACCACCGGAACTTGACCCTTGCAGATTGATGAATGAGGATGGGCTCAGTAGTGGCCACTGCATAATTACCTGCGGTCCAGCTCCAGAAATTGGCTTCCAAATAATTGCCTCCATACTGCAGCACTGTTTGAGTTCCGCCGCTGAGGTCCCAACAGTTGGGGGGCCAGTTGTTGAAGTTTTCAAGATAAGGGAGGTTTGTGGCGCTGCACAGCGTAGTGAAGCTCAATGGACCTACCCAATTGCTGAAGTTGCCATTTCCGCAGTTGCTTCGGATATAAACCTCATAGCCTGTTGAAGGCAGCAGGCCATTCAGTATCATGGAATTGGCGGAAGAGTTTGCCGTGGTTCCGTTGCCCAATGGGAAGCCTGCTAATCCGTATTGTACTTGATAGGCTGCTTGGTTTCCACTCCAGTTCAAGGTGGCGTTTTGAATGCCAACGGAGGCCAGCGAAAAGTTTTGCGGATTGAAACACGTGGGCGATTCGGTAATGGAGAAATCATCAATGGCTATATCTCCGTAAAAAGTAGATCCTGCGCTGATGCCACTGATCGGGCCCATCACCGCCCGAAAGCGTACCTGAAGAGTGCCTGAATATCCGTTCAGTACAACTTCTCCCACAGAATAAGGATCTGTATCGGCGGTATGTTGTTCACCTGCCAGCACCATGAGGTCTCTGGTCCAGGAGCCTCCGCTCAATACATCAATATGTAAGGAGCCCATGGCTTGTCCGTACATATGGTAATAGAAGCTTAAAAATGGTGTAGTTAACGCACTTACATCAATCAGCGGAGAGTAGAGCAATACGCTATCACCGGCTACGGCCGGTGCCGATGCTTCCGTAAAAAGGTAAATGCCTCCGCCCGTGGTATGATCGCCAAGGGGACCGGTGTCAAACGAAGGAGTAGCCCCTTGCCCTGCCGTCCACAATGGATTGCCGCTCCCGTTGTTGTTTGTCCAACAGTTGCCAAAATTGGTGGCAGCCCCTAAGGTGGCAGAGGAAAAGTCCTCGCTGTAGGGGGCAGCAATAGGCGCGCAACCAGTGCTTGAAGTGGTGAAGGAATACCGGCTGCTGGCTTGGCTTTGGTTGCCAGCAGAACAGGTTTCAGTCACGAAATACTCATACTGGGTATTGGCACTCAGAATGAAGAGGCTATAAGTGGTAGATGAGCTGTTGAATACGGTTCCTGTGCCGGCAGTAAATCCGGCGGGACCAAATTCTATTCGCCATTGGGTGGAACCTGAATTGCCGGCTGTCCAACTTAGTTGGGCACTGCTGCTGCTGATATTGGTGGCTGTTAGATTGGTGGGTGGAGCGCAAACAGTGCCTCCAG
>CAZDPF010000213.1:0-3015 GCA_964507215.1 uncultured Chryseobacterium sp.
CCGTTTGATAGAGTGCGAGGCCAAAGGCACGGGCTATTTCCACGGCAGTATTACCAATGCCGGCGATGTACCATTCGTGTTGGCTGCGGTGATTTATGAGTACCCTGAATGCGGAGAACGCCACCAAAAAGATGTTCTTGACATCTTCGAAAAGATGTTCAACCACAAGGCCTTTACGGGGCGGTCAGGCACCTTCTTCGCGTATGAAGGCTTGGGTAGCATCTACTGGCATATGGTGTCTAAGCTCTTGCTGTCTGTTCAAGAAACCCTCCGTCGTTTCCCCAACAGCGCTGTCAAAGGCCAACTGGTAGACCATTATTACGAAATACGCGCAGGCATCGGCATCAACAAATCTCCTGATTCGTACGGCGCCTTCCCCACAGACCCCTACAGCCATACCCCCATTCATCGGGGCGCTCAACAGCCTGGGATGACCGGACAGGTGAAGGAAGACATTCTTAACCGATGGGCAGAACTGGGTATTGAAGTACGTGGCGGACAGCTGGTTTTTTCTCCAGCGTTTTTAAACGAGGGAGAATGGCTGCCGCAAAGCACAGTCTTTGAATATGTAGACTTGGCAGGCCAATTCAAAACCATCGCACTTCAACCGCATCAATTGGCATTCACCTATTGCCAAGTGCCCGTTGTTTATCAAAAAGCAGCGAAGGCCGCCCTGCAGATCATGTGGAAAGATGGAAGGGTGGAGCAACAAGAAGGCCATGTGTTAGATGTAGCCTGCTCCTCCCATATCTTGAACCGCAGTGGAGAGATTCTCCAACTGCAGCTTGATATTCCATCGTGATGAGACAATCATGGGTTCTGCGGTGGATGATCAAGGGCTTGTGTTTCGCCCTGCTTTGGGCGTGTGAACCGCAGGCGCCTCAGCCAGTGGCAGATGCAGAAGCTCGCTTTCTTGACAGTCTGCTGCAGCAAATGACCGTAGAAGAGAAAATTGGGCAATTGACCATGTACAATGGCACTTGGGAGATGACCGGACCCGTGCCAGAGAACGATGACGCCCAAGTTCGCGCCAACAATATCAAGCAGGGAAAAGTGGGTGCGATGCTGAATGTACTCACGCGAGAGGCCATTTTTCAAGCGCAGCAAATGGCGGTAGAAGAAAGCCGTTTGGGCATTCCCATGCTTTTTGGTTACGATGTAATTCACGGCTATCAAACCATGTTGCCCATTCCTTTGGCCCAAGCCAGCAGTTGGGAGGCTGAGGTAGGCAGACGAGCGAATCGTTTGGCCGCAGCGGAGGCCGCCACTGAGGGCATCAGCTTGGCTTTTGGCCCCATGGTAGACATCACCCGCGATGCACGTTGGGGAAGAATTATGGAAGGAGCGGGTGAAGATCCTTATCTGGCATCGGTAATGGCATCGGCATGGGTGCGTGGCTTTCAAGAAGACGATTTGTTGAAGCCCTTCTCTATTGCCGCTTGCGCCAAGCATTTTGCGGCTTACGGATTTGCCGAAGCGGGCAAGGAGTACAATACTACAGAGATGAGCGAGCAAACCCTACGCAATGTGGTGTTGCCCCCTTTTCAAGCAGCCGTTGAGGCTGGCGTGGCTTCGGTGATGAATGGTTTTAACGAATTGAACGGTGTGCCGGTAACGGCTGATGCCCGTTTGCAGCGCAGTATTCTCAAAGAACAGTGGCAGTTTGATGGTTTTGTGGTGTCTGATTTTAACTCGGTGCCTGAGCTGGTGACCCACGGGTATTCACCCGATCACCGTGAAGCCGCCGCTGCTGCTTTTCAGGCCGGAAGCGATCTGGAAATGGAGAGCCGCACCTACGAGCGGTACTTACAAACGCTATTAGACGAAGGACGGGTGTCTACAGACATGCTTGATGATGCCGTTCTGCGCGTCTTGCGTATCAAATACCGCTTGGGCCTTTTTAAAGATCCTTATAAATATTGCAGTCCAGACAAGCCCATCCTGCCCGATGTGTCTTTGCGTTTATCTGAAGCCAGAGACATCGCCCGTCGCAGTATGGTTTTGTTGAAGAACGATGGGCTTTTACCTTTAAAAAAGCAGCAGAAAGTAGCGGTCATCGGTTGGTTGGCAGGAAGCAAAGACGTTCCACTGGGCAATTGGAGGGCCCAAGCCGTTCCGAATTCCGCCGTTTCTTTATTGGAAGGCATTCGCGCTGTTTCAGAAAAGGAGGTAAAGTATGCCGAAGGCTACCGCATCAGCGAGGGCGAGCGCACGTTTATTTATGATTTGCAATGGGCCCCAGCTTCTCAAGCTGGCTTCGCTGAGGCCTTACAGTTGGCCCGTGAGGCCGAAGTGGTAGTGATGGCTTTGGGCGAAGATTGCTACCAAACCGGAGAGGGCAGAAGCCAAACAGACCTCAGATTAAAAGGCAACCAACAGGAACTCTTTGAAGCCATTCGCAAGGTCAATCCCAATATTGTAGTGGTGTTGATGAATGGCAGGCCCTTGGCCATACCGGAGTTGGCGGCAGAAGCTCCGGCTATTTTAGAGGCTTGGCATGGAGGATCAGCGGCAGGAGATGCCATTGCTGATATTCTTTACGGCGTATACAATCCTTCTGGAAAGCTGCCAGTTTCTTTTCCTTATCACAGCGGACAAGAGCCTTTGTATTACAACCACAAGCCCACAGGAAGGCCGGTGACCAATGATTTCGACAAGGGGATGGTCTTCTGGGCGCACTATTCAGATGCCCCGGCGGAAGCCTTGTATCCTTTTGGTTATGGATTGAGCTACAGTAAGTTTAAGTACACCAACTTGGAGCTTATTCAAGAAGAGGGGAAGGCGCAATGGACGGCCCAAGTGCGCTTGACCAATGAAGGAGAGGTAGCGGGAGAAGAAGTGCTGCAGTGGTATTTACGTGATTTGTTTGGCACCGTGACCCGTCCGGTGAAAGAGCTCTTGGCTTTTGAAAAGATCTACTTAGCGCCAGGTGAACAAAAAGTAGTGCGCCTGCAGATAACAGAAGAAGACCTGGCTTATCACTGGCCGGATGGACGCTTTGAAGCAGAGCCCGGA
>CAZDPF010000214.1:0-3011 GCA_964507215.1 uncultured Chryseobacterium sp.
CTTCTGAAGATGCTATAGACTACGCATTGACCAGCAGTGAAGCTTATTTGTAGGCATTTTGGGCCCAGGTTCCAGTTACGGTATAGGCAGCTTTTCCGCCATTGGCCTTCATCAAATTGAAGGGAACCATCACAAACTCAAGACTCGCACCACCTTGAAGAAAGAGCACTTGGTAGCCTTCCGGAACGCCAAGCACCTCTTTTACAAGGGCAATGGCTTGGTCCATTACTGCCACAAAGTTTTTGCTGCGGTGGGAGATCTCAATGAGCGAGAGTCCCATGCCGTCAAATTCGCGAATGGCTTCACTGGCTTGCTGCAGTACTTCAGGAGGCAAGATGCACGGACCGGCGGAGAAGTTGTGGATTTTCATTGGGTAGCGGAATTGGCTTTGCGCAAAACTACTAAATGAGGATGGTGGAGGGTTAGGAGAAAATGAAGGATGGGGAGCGGTTTTGAAGAAATAAGGAATGAAGCGCTCAATAGGGTTTTACGCCATGCAGATTATTGGGTGTTTATGCATTTTCATGCTTTTTGTTGCAGGGGTACTTTTTGTACCTCCTCACCGCCTCCCCGGCCCTAAATCAGTGCCTTTATCTGGTGGCACAATAGGCGCGTTGATAGACGATCGAACGCTTACATTTTCTTCCAACTCCCATCCTTTCTTGCCCCAGACCAAAGCGTCATAAGTGAAATCCGGACCGTAGAAACGGTACATCTTTTTCATTTTCACATCCTGTGGCTCAAGGTGGTCCATTAAGATCCGGTCTTCGTCTTCGTCCCACCGCAACATGGTGCTAAAGGCGGCAGAATACTGCATCACCAAGCGATAAGGGCGCTTCTTCAGCACTTCGCCTTGAAAGCGCTCGGTGTGAAATATGGGCGCGCCAAAGCGAATAAAACGCTCATCGTCTTCATCGATATACAGTGCATCTACCCACTTTCTACGCAGCTGTAGATCATGCTGGTCGTAGCCCAGAAGGGTGTAGTAGGTTTTCTTCTTCAGTTTCACCGCCTCAATGTGATAGTAGAGCGCTCCCTGCCAGTTAGTGGGTTTCAACTCGCGGTCTAGCGGCAGCTCCCATTCATCGGTGCTATCGGCCAGCACTACTATTTTGTTTTCTTCTTCGCCGGGAAGAATGAGCAGTCCCATATGATGGAACCTACCGCCTTTGCGCGGCAACTGCCAAGTCCAGAGTTGAAAGCGATCATCCGGGGCGCGCAAACGGGAGAGCGTTTGCAGCTGGGTAAAGGGCAAGGCATAAGTCTCAGGCTGCCACAAGGTATCTTTTAAACGCTTGACCAACTCCACATTGGCGGTCAAGCGCTCTTTTTCAAACGGAGCCGAAAGCACCTGCCAAGCCAATGAATCGAGCGGCATTTGCTGGATGCGCAAACTGTTTTGGGCCACTGCATTAAAAGCGGCGGCTAAGAGAAAACAAAAGAGTAGCAGCAATCTTGGCATCAGTAGATGCTGAACGCGAAAAACGAGGTGGCGGTATGCTGCCTCAGAGGTGGAGGAAATCTTTTTTCTGCAACAGCTGCTCTTCGGTCTCTACATGATCTTCGTCGGGTACACAGCAGTCAACCGGACAAACGGCGGCGCACTGCGGCTCTTCGTGGAAACCTTGGCACTCAGTACACTTGTCGGTAACAATGTAATATACATCATAGCTCACTGGTTCCTGAGCGGCATCAGCATCGTATTCACCCCCGCTGGGTGGAACTACTTTGCCAGAGAGTGAAGTGCCATCGGCAAAGCGCCATTCTTGGGCACCTTCGTAAATGGCATTATTCGGGCATTCGGGTTCGCAGGCCCCGCAGTTGATACATTCGTCGGTAATCTTAATAGCCATGCTTGAACTTTCTTTGCGTGTAACAAAAGTAAGTGATGATGGTGGAGCTTTCCCTCTCTGAAAGAATAGATGCATTCCAAATAGTAGGAGAAGAATTGCGGCAGTTGCTCAAAGCAGTGCAAGAGGATCAGAATTTCTCAACGCCTTTGCACCCTTTGGTCGCAGATCAAGTACATAACAATCCGTGGTTTACCCAAGAGCAAGTGCTTCGGGCGCTAGGGGAGTGGAGTTGTTTGTTAGAGAAGGAAGCCTTGCAGCAATGGACTGCTTCAATACCGTCATCAGTAGGCGGCAAGCGCGTGGCCTTGATACCGGCAGGGAATATTCCGTTGGTGGGCTTTCACGATGTGCTTTCTGTGCTCATTTGCGGCCATTCTTTGTTGTTGCGGCCCTCTTCAGATGATCCAAGTCTGATTCCTTTCTTGCTGATGATGTTGCAGCAAATTCAACCTGCCTTTCAAGAGCGCATTCGCATTGCAGACGGGAGGCTCAATGATTTCGACGCCATCATCGCCACTGGCAGCAATAACTCAGCGCGTTATTTCCATTACTATTTTGGCAAGTATCCGCACATCATTCGCAAGAACCGCACTTCGGTAGCGCTTTTAGAAGGAAGTGAAACCGAGGAAGAACTGCGCGGCTTGGCCGATGATATCATGGCCTATTTTGGACTGGGATGCCGATCAGTAACCAAACTTTATCTGCCGAAAGGTTTTGATTTGGATAGGATTTTCAAACCGCTATATGCGTACCGACACTATTTAGACTGTAAACCTTACGCTGATAATTACGACTACCATCGCTCTTTGTGGATGATGAACAAGATCAACTTTATGGAGAATGGGTTTATGCTGCTTCGCGAGGAAGATTCTCTGCATTCAGCTGTCGCTGCACTTCATTATGCGTACTACGATGACCTAGAGCTTGTACAAAAAGAGTTGCTGCAAAGAGAAGAAGAGCTGCAAATGGTAGTGAGTAAAAAGCCTTTCTTTCCACGTCAAGCCACTTTTGGAGGTGGCCAACAGCCTGCTTTAGACGATTATGCTGACGGGGTGGATACGCTGGCTTTTTTGGCTAGTTTCTAAGCTTGTACAAGCACTAACGTTTGATGAGTTTCACCACAGCTGCGGGGCGTTGGTTTTGGCTGAGCTGAAGCAA
>CAZDPF010000215.1:0-2999 GCA_964507215.1 uncultured Chryseobacterium sp.
ATCAGCTCCGGACCACTTGCAATTTCTCTATGAGCAAGAAGTGGGTGACTTGGTGTACCGGGGGTTTGAATCATCAGATTGAGCACCATCTATTCCCGTATATCAGCCATGCCCATTATCCTGCACTGTCGCAAATTGTAAAGCAAACGGCCCAAGAGTTTGGCATTCCTTACTATGCGGAACCTGGCATGCGGTCTGCTTTGAGCAATCATTTTCGCACGCTTCGCACGCTTGGAAGCGCGGCTTAAATTGTTGCGCCGAGCGTGAGTCAGAAGCGCGATATTAGAAACACTTCTGAAGAACAACTTCAGGCCTTCTTTCAAGAAGCAGGGGAGCCACAGTATCGGTTGAAACAGCTGCTCGAATGGATTTGGGAGAAGCGCGCACTTTCTTTTGAGGAAATGAGCAATCTGCCGCTGCAGTTGCGACAATTACTTTCAGCGCACTTCGAGTTTCGCAACGTGGCCGTGCATCAAGTGCAGAAAAGCATGGACGGCACCATGAAGAACGCCGTACAACTATTTGATGGGAAGGTAGTAGAAAGCGTGTTGATTCCCACCCCCACCCGCAGCACAGCTTGTGTATCTTCTCAAGTGGGTTGCAGTCTCGATTGCCATTTCTGTGCTACCGCACGCCTTAAACGCATGCGTAATCTCAATCCGGATGAGATTTATGATCAGGTGGTTTTAATTGATCAACAGTCTAAAGAACATTTCAATCGTCCGCTTTCGAACATTGTGTTCATGGGCATGGGAGAGCCATTGCTGAACTATGCCCAAGTATTGGAGGCCATTCAACGCATCACTTCCCCTGAGCATGGTTTAGGAATGGCGCCTAAGCGAATTACCCTGTCTACTGTGGGCATTGTAAAAATGATTAGGAAGTTAGCCGATGATGGGGTGCGATTCAATTTGGCAGTTTCGTTGCATTCTGCGATTGATGAAAAGCGCTCATCCATCATGCCCATCAATCGCAGTAATCCACTGGATGAATTAATGGAGGCCTTGCAGTATTGGTACCGCATAACCAAGCGTAAAGTGACTTTTGAGTATGTGGTGTGGAAGGGATTCAATGATCAGGAAGAAGACATTCAAGCGCTGATTCGTTATGGCAAGCGGGTACCGTGCAAAGTGAATTTGATAGAATACAATGCCATAGGCGATGAGCGCTTCCAACAAGCGGATCCCGAAGTTGTAGAGCGCTATCAACAGCAACTGCAAGCCAATGGCATTACGGCGAAGATTAGAAGAAGCCGAGGAAAAGACATAGACGCAGCTTGCGGTCAGTTGGCGAACAAGGAGTTGCCTAAAGTATTACAGCGAGATTAATTGTTTCAATAAAAAGGAAAGCCGCCCCAGTGATGAGGCGGCTTTTTATAAATGACCAAGTGCGGGTTTAGCTCTTCTGTCTCAATACTTAGAAGTCATCGCAGTAAGATCCCATATCATAGTCGAGATCATAGATGAGCTTGTCTACAGTTATGGTTGTATCGTGCCATGTACCATTTATTGAAGCACCAAAGTCATAGGTGCGCCCAACCGTTAATTGGCTTGTACTCGCTTTTCCGTACCAAATGCGTTCAAGGCGTTGATAAGTAGCTCCTACACCTGACGGACGGTAGTAGATCATCATGCTTGGACGAATCACAACTTGGGGGTTGTTCGGACAAACACCTCTTACATCGAGCGTCACAATGTCTTTTGGTGGTCGCACATTTGAGAGGTCCACATTCACAATTCCGCCACAGAGGCTCACCTTACCTGTATTTGCCACAAGTCTTCCACGGTGCCATACACGGATGATGATCGGAGTATTAGGTGCATTGTTCATTTGAAGTTCCTTGCCATCAAAAAGTGTATGCTGACGATCTCCCGCCCAATTCATGGGTTGAAGCGTTCCGGGGAATGAAATACGTACACGAAAGAGATCTTGAATGGTAGTGGTATCATTGGCCCACTCCGGTATATTAAAGCGGATTTTAGAACAGGCACTACCTGTACAACACTTTGCCTGATGAAAGTCGAGATTCCACCAGCTCAGATGGTTCGTTGTGAAGCTCAACTGGAGGCCATTGGACCCATTCACTACCGTACCAACTTTTTCATATCCCCATGCATTTTCCGCATCATCATAGCTCCATATGGGAACTTGATCGCCAACGGCGAGAGCAGCACCAGTTTCTGGATTGACAAGCTGGTCGCTTACGTCCATGGTCACCGTGATGTCTTGATTGAAGGTTTTTACTTCTTGCCCGCCTACCGTCATGTCGAGTGTAGTGAAGCCGGCAGTAATGAAATTGCCGTCTGTTTCTGAGCCATCCGGAAGGGTAACACTGTTGAGTTCAAATCCGCCGGGAAAGGAAGCAAGTGACTGTTCACTTTCCGTATCAAAGTGCCCCGCGATGACTTCGAGATTGGAACCCGAAAGCTTCACACCATCGGCGTCAAAGAACTCTAAACCTGAGGGCAGATTGATCTTCATTCCTTGATTGCTCATCGCACCAGCATCAACACTTACTTCTACAGCATTGGCGAGGGTTCCGCCGGATAGCGCTTCTGTTTTGGTGGCAAACTTCACTCCGTTGGGTGGGCTTGTGAGGCTGACCATGGGAATGTCAACCACTATGATTTCCTGATCTTCGGTGAACTCAATTGTGTAGGTTCGGCCGAGATAGCCCGGCGCACTCAGATAGAGTTCTACCAAAACAGGATTGTCAGGATCGGGATTCGCTCTGCGATGCAGGCCCAGTTCGATAAAACCACGGTCCACCTTGAAGTCCCTTTCGCCAAAAATGGTATAGATATCTTCAGCGTGATCGCCTTGGACTGTGAGGGTTACGTCTTCAATAGCTGAGGAATCGGCAGCATCAATCACAGCAATTGATACTGCGTGTTCGAACATTTCGGGAGAAATACGAATGGTAAAGTTGTCAAGAATTTCAGTGGGGTTCCCGCAACTCCAGAAAAGGAGTCCGACGAGAGATATTGAGATTATTCTTT
>CAZDPF010000216.1:0-2998 GCA_964507215.1 uncultured Chryseobacterium sp.
AGTTTTGGATTCTGATCCTGATACCGCTGCTTTGATTGCCAATGACATCAGCGATCTACTCAATGAGGTGAAGAATCGCATCAAGAAAGAACGCGCTCTAAAAGGGCTGCAAATTGTTGAGCAAGAGTACTTCAAATTGCGCGCAGACGTCGACAAGATGGAAGATGAACTCACCAAACTTCGCGAACGGGGAGTACACGACTATGAGTCACAAGCAGAGGTTTTTTCTGAACAATTGGGAATTGCCATTGTGACCAAAGGGCAAAACAGCTCGGCGGCCATAGCCATCCAAAGCAGGCTAGACACGCTGGCCAAATATGGCAGCTTGTACGTGAAACTGCGCGATGAAAGTAGGCTGCTTAAAGATGAGATTGTTCGTCTCAAGACACGTTATGACCAGGCACGCGTAGACGTTGAAGAAACCCTGCCAGAAACCTTTACCGTTAACAGAGCAACCCCTGCAGAACGCAAGACTTACCCTAAACGGTCACTCATTGTGTTGGTTTCTGCCCTCGGCGCCTTTCTCTTCACGCTTGTAAGTGTGATCATCCTCGACACCATTCGCCGCAACACCAAGGCGTAAATGAATCCAGCCGTTTCCAGAACTTGGGTATTTGGCATGGCCGCGGTGTTCATCTTGTTGAACACCTTTCTCATTACCCAAGAATTCTATTGGCTTTCTGCTCTTCCATTGCTCATTGCCATTGTGGGGATGGCTTTTCTTTCAATGGACAAGCTGTTGTACTTCATGGTGTTCATGACACCACTCTCTATCAGTATTGAAGAGCTCGACCTTGGCGTAAGTATGAGCGTGCCTACTGAGCCCCTCTTCTTTGGACTGATGATTATGTTCTTCCTCAAGTTGATCATCGAGGGTGGTTTTGATCGCGATTTTGTGACCCATCCGCTTACCATTGTCATCGGCATTCAAATGATCTGGATGCTCATCACCACTCTCACCAGCGAGCTTCCTTTGGTTTCCATGAAGTATTTGCTGGTTAGGATGTGGTCCATCACGGCGCTCTACTTTGTGATGTCGAGGCTCTTCACCACTGAGAAGCGCTTGAAGCACTATTTGTGGATGTACCTCATTCCCTTGGCTGGGGTTATTCTGTTTACCACTTATGTGCATTATACCCGAGACTTCTCCAAAGCGGGCTCCATCAATGCCATGTACCCTTTGGTGAAGGAGCACACCTCTTATGGGGCTATGATTGCCCTGTATGTACCTGCTGCCTTTGCTTTTGCCTTCTTGGTAAAAGACAAAATTGACAGGAAGGCCTTTTCTCTCAGTATCTTTTTAATTGTGATGGCCGGCTTGATCTTCTCCTACACCCGCGCGGCCTGGGTAAGTGTTGCAGGAGCCGTAGGTGTATTGCTTTTGCTGCTGTTGCGCATCAAAGCATGGCAGTTTTGGTCGCTCAGCGCCTTGGCTGGACTGGTTCTATTAATGAATTTGCAGCCGATTCTCGACAAACTTCAAGACAACAACCAAGATTCCAGCGACGATTTAGGCGAACATGTGGAGTCGATTTCCAATATTTCTACAGACGCATCCAATCTAGAACGCATCAACCGCTGGAACTCTGCTTTGCGCATGTTCAAAGAACGGCCTATCACTGGTTGGGGACCGGGAACTTACCAATTTGTGTATGCCCCTTTTCAGAATCCACGCGAGAAAACCATTATCTCCACTAACAATGGCGATGTTGGAAATGCCCATAGTGAGTACATCGGCCCATTGGCTGAGCAAGGCTTTCCTGGAGCACTCTTGGTGATTCTGTTTTTGTTCTTACTGTCTCGAACAGCAGTGAAGGTTATCTACCGCTCGCAGGGCAGCCAGAGGCTATTTGCCATTGCCTTATTCATGGGCTTGGTGACCTACTTCACCCATGGATTTCTGAATAACTTCTTAGACATGGACAAATGTGCCGTGCCTGTGTGGGGTTTTTGTGCCGCCTTGGTGATGATGGACCTTGGCAGGGTTCGTTGGGAAGATCAGAGCGAAAGTCCGCTGCAAGAATCTTAAAGTCCGAGGGCCTCTAAGACCTGGGCAGTAGGAGCCTTGGTTTGCACTTTGGTAAAAACCGCGGCAATCTTGCCCGCTTCATCAATCACGAAAGTTTCGCGATGGATGCCATCGTACTCACGGCCCATAAACTTCTTCCTGCCCCAAACGCCAAAGGCTTCAATCACTTTGCGATCTGTGTCAGCAATCAAAGGGAAAGGCAAATCAAACTTTTCTGCGAAGCTCTTGTGAGATTTCTCGCTGTCTGCACTCACCCCAATAACCGCAATACCCTTGCTGAGCAAGTCTTGGTGGTTGTCGCGAAAATCGCAGGCTTCGGCCGTGCAACCCGGAGTATTGTCTTTGGGGTAGAAGTAGACCACCACTTTCTTTCCGGCGAAATCAGACAGGCTGATCGTTTTTCCGTGCTGATCGATTCCTTCAAATTGAGGGGCATTGTCGCCTACTTGCAAATGCGTCATGATGCGGACTTTTAGCCAATTATACGGGCAAGAGCGCAAAAGGTTTTTAGCAAGCTCCATTTTGTTGCTGCCATCTTCCGCTTAACTTTAGGCAAGCTTATGAAAGCAAGACCTTATCTCCTTTCTTACTCGCTCTTTCTCTTGGCTTGGGGAGCTTGGAGCACTACTGGTGGGTGGACCTTTCTGCCACTGGGCTATGCCTTCTTGCTCATTCCGCTGCTGGAACTTTTGGGCAAGCCTGACAAGAGAAATGGGTCTGAAGAAGAACAGGCCGCCCGCTTGGCAGACAAGCGCTACGATCAATTGCTGTACGCGGTAGTACCCCTTCATTTGGGCTCGATGCTCTTCTTCCTTTACCGCATGGCCACGGCTGCTCCAGTAGACGATTTTTCATGGTGGGGATGGGTGAGTGCCGCGGGCATCCTCAATGGGGTTTTCGGCATCAATGTGGCGCATGAATTGGGACATCGACCCAAGAAAAGCGAACAACGCATGGCCCAAGCCCTCT
>CAZDPF010000217.1:0-2986 GCA_964507215.1 uncultured Chryseobacterium sp.
AAGGGGTTCAGTTCTCAGCTTATTTGCCCAACAATGCCTTCTACGTTCGCATGAACGTTACGGCGCTAGCCGCCATTCAAAGAGACAGAGCCGATATTCTCGCCCTTGTTCCGGTAGCTCCGGCCTTCAAACTTTCGCATGCCCTATTAGAAGGTTCCTTGCATTCAGACTGCTTTCGGCCTGATGGAAAAGTAATGGCCACCATGCACCTGCATGCCGGAGCAGACATGAGCACTCTCCAAAGCAGGCTGCCGTCACTGGAACTTTTGTCCAATGAAATGGGAACCGACGCCTACCCCATCGCCCTTCCAGCGGATGATTTTCAACAATTGGCTTCCTTCCCTTCGGTGCTCTTCCTCGAAGAGATCGATCGTCCGGGAGAAGCAGAAAACTTCAATGGCCGAGCCATGGCCAGAATCCCGAATATTCAGTCGCCCAATGGCACCTATTACGATGGATCAGGATCGGTAGTGGGGCATGGCGACGATGGCGATATTGGTCCACATATCGACTACACCGGTCGCATCCTCTTCAATCGTTCTGGGGCGAGTTCTGGCAACCACGGAGACCACGTGGCCGGCACCATTTTGGGCGGAGGAATTCTAGATCCCGATGGTATGGGGATGGCGCCTGGAGCTGATTTGGTGTATTCAAGCTATCCTTCTAACTACACCTTGATTGACCAAGATTACATCAACTACAATGTTCGCATCACTACCTCTTCGTATTCCAACGGCTGCAATGCGGGCTATACCAGCACTACCCAACAGGTAGACAACGACATCATTCAAAATCCAAAACTGATGCACGTCTACTCCGCAGGAAACTCCGGTACCTCAGACTGTGGCTACGGTGCAGGCAGCGGTTGGGGAAATATCACCGGTGGGCACAAGGCTGGGAAAAACGTGATCGCCTCTGCCAATGTGACTTCTACTGATGCCATTGCCAGCTCATCGAGTCGCGGCCCGGCATCTGATGGACGTATCAAACCCGATGTAGCCGCCTTGGGCAGCAGTGTCTTTTCTACCATAGCAGGAAACAGCTATGCTAGCTATACGGGCACTTCGATGGCATGCCCGGGCGTATCCGGAGGCTTGGCCATACTGTTGGAAGCTTTTAAAGACCAGAACAACGGTCAAGAACCCGATGGCGGATTGCTCAAAGCCATCCTTCAAAATACCGCCGATGACCTCGGCAATAGCGGCCCTGATTTCACCTATGGCTTTGGAAGAATGAACATCGAAAGGGGCGTTGCACTAATCACCCAAGGCCAGCATTTAACCGCCACTATTAGCCAAGGGGGCAATGCCACACATTCTATCCCAGTTCCGACCAATGTTGCGCAATTGAAAGTGATGGTCTACTGGACAGACCCCGCGGCAAGTCCGTCTTCTGGCCGCGCTTTGGTGAACAACCTCAATTCCTACTTGGAGCGCTCCGGACAAACTTGGAATCCATGGGTGCTCAACCCTACTCCAAACGCCGCTGCATTGGCCAGTGCTGCCGTACGCGCCGTAGACACCCTCAACAATGTAGAGCAGATCACCATTGACAATCCATCTCAGGGCGATTATCTGCTTCGGGTAAACGGTGCATCCATCCCCCAAGGTCCGCAGAAATACTATGTGGTATACACCTACCTGATGAAAGGTATTTCGGTAGATTTTCCTTCCAATGGGGTGGCTATCGAACCCGGACAAAGCACCATCATCCGTTGGAATGCACCGCCTTCAACCAGCAGCTTTAGTCTTACTTATAGTTTGAACGGAGGGGCTAGTTGGAGTAGCATCGGAACGGCATCGGCCACTGCCAGGACCTACACCTGGACTCCCCCAAGTGGAGCGGCTACCGGAAATGCCTTGATCAGAATTACCCGAGGCACCGATGTGGGAACCGGCAGTCCTTTTACCCTGATCGGCCAGCCTAGTGGTATTCAATTCTTGTGGACCTGCCCTGATTCTACCCATTTGAGCTGGAATGCTGTTACAGGGGCCATTGGCTACCAAGTAAATATGCTGGGAGCGCGCAATATGGACTCCCTCCACACCACGTCCACCAACAGCGCCATTGTGAATGGAGTGCCTTCTGGTACGTCGGTGTGGTTTAGCGTACAAGCCATCACCCCCCAAGGTACTTTGGGCAAGCGATCCAACGGAGTGGAACGCTCCGCTGGAATAGTGAGTTGTCCGGCCACATGCCTATTGAGTGGAACGGTGAATCTACTGAGTGCAGGAACTAATTTTCTGCAGTTGACGCTGTCCAATCCGCTGAGCAATGCCCAACAATACAGCATCGAATACGGTCCGCAGGGATTTCTCCCAGGCAGTGGCACTTCTCTAAGCTCCAGCACGGCCAGTTGGGTCATTAACGGACTTAGTACCTCTACCACCTACGATGTTTACGTACAAGCACAGTGCAGCAATGGCTCCTATACCAATGCACTTTTCGGAAGCTTTACTACCGCCTGTGCCACTTTTGGCTTGCCATATTTGGTGGATATGGGTCCCGCGTCTTTTAATTGCTGGACAACCAATGATCCGGTGTATGTGGGCATAAATAGCAATTGTCCGAGTACCGGAAATGATGAACTCAGCTTGTGGGGACAGGCCGGATTGTATGCAGAGTCTCCTGACATCATCACCACTGGACAATCAAGTCTTACGGTGAGTTATGTTTATTATGATCCGCAGTTTTCGCCTTGTGGGGAAAATGCCGATGCAGGAGAGCAAGTAGCCATTGGCTGGGTGAATTCAAGTGGGGTGTTTACCCAAATGGCCGTGTACGATGGCGGAACGGCACCTACCACCCCCACAGCGGATCAGTTTACCATCAACCTCAACGGGCAAAACAGCATTCGCATTCGCATGCAGGTGCTTTCGGGAACGAGCAATCAATTTGACAACTGGGCATTTGACAACCTTTTGGTGACTGCTGGAGGCACTGTTTGCGCTCCACCCACCAATCTAACAGCCACCAATATCAGCAG
>CAZDPF010000218.1:0-2970 GCA_964507215.1 uncultured Chryseobacterium sp.
CTTTCTCAGCCATTTGGCTACTGAGACTTGGCTATGAGCTGGAAAATTCCACTATTTGTTCATTTACTGTTTGGGAAGCCGGCATAGAATCATTGGATTCATGAGGTGTTTGAGGAAATTGTTCTTCTGTCATTTCGATTGCGTTTGTTGATAGTAGCGTTGCAGATTTCGGTAGAAGGGCAGCAAGTGTTTGGCGTCTATACCAGGCGTATAACGAAGCTCCCATTCTTGTTGGAACATGGTGTGAAGTTGTTTTTCAGATACACCGGTGAGCTGATGCAGCTTCTTCACGGCCTTGTCGCGCTCTTTGATGTCGCGTTGAAAACTGTATTTCCTTCGGTTGTAATTGTCGAACAAGCGCATCATTTCTTCGGCCAAGAAGCGCGGATTGCCACTGCGGAGGTACAAGGCCCCGAGGCTTCTAGCGAAACCAACAGATCGGTTCAATGGAGGAGTCATCAATGGAATGGCCCGCGATTTTCGCCTGCCACCGAAGAGCAAAAGCAAGAACCCACCGGCTAGCAGACTGATCCAAGCCAAGCGATAACCGCGCTTTTGAATGAGGTACTGTAGGGTTCTGTCTTCTTCAGGAGCCCTAGAACTTAGAGCATACATAGCGCTGTGGCGATCCCATAGAATAGGACCATCGGGCAATTGCGAAAGGATTTCTGCAATATGAGCATAGCCTGCTTCTTTGCTTAGTTCATAATTGGTAAAAGGCAGGGGAACGGTATAGAAGTAACAGGCTCCTCCTTTTTCGCCTACTGGAATTTTAAAGAAGTGCACCAAGGTATCAACGTAGCTTTTTGTAGCGTTCACTTTTACCTCGCCCAGTGAAATGATGTTCTCGTTCAGTTTGGGGCTTCTATTGTCAATGCCTCGAATGACGTTTTGGGTTACATAGCGCCCATTTCTGAAAAACAGATGGGGCTGCTGTTGGCTAAAATGGTAGTGGAAGACTAGACTATCTGCCCACATCGAACGGAGATAGAAACCATTGTTGGGCAAGAACTCATTGAGTTCATCTGAAGCATCGGGGATGAGAAAGAAGGCCGATGCCCCGTCATTCAGTCGATTGAACAACTGTTGCAACTGAAGACTATCGGTGAAGTAATAGGAGCCTGCGAAAAAATAGGTAGAAAACTCCACTGAATCGTTTAATGCAGTGAGGGGTTTCTCCCAATAAATCCAGTTGTTTTCAGTGGTTGAGTTTTCTAAAATTTCACGAAAACTGCTGAGATCATAGGGCTGGTTGCCAATGGCACTGTAGCTTGTATTCCAATTGAACTTGTCTGATTGCCACCACCAAATGAAGAGGGCACTAGCTAACAAGAAAACCAAAACGGTGACGAGCCTACTTCTGTCCATGAACCGCAGGTATTTGTAGAAGTAATTGCTCAATGGCCTGATCAATTTTCAGATATGTCGCTTGGTCAGGCATCTGATGGCCGTACCAAATGGCATCAAACTGTTGGATGAGCAAAATGAATCCGCGACGGATGGTGGTATTCTTCAGCGATTGCGCATAGGCAAAATTGGTTTTAAACCGCGCCCATTCAATCCATTGCGCATCAATAAGTGCTTGAAGCAGCATGAGAAAGCGTACGCGCAAAGCCGAGCGATAGTCTTCTTGTGCCAGCACTTCCTGCAGCAGTTGGTTGAGCGCCAAGTCAGGAAGGTTTTCTTCGGCTTCTTCAAGACTGCTCGCTTCCACCCGATTGGAAATTGCCCGTAGCCCTCTTTCTCGGTTCTTTTGCATTCGCCACAGGAATACAATCACCAGAATCACCAGTATTATGCTGAAGGCTATTCCGTAGAATTCCAATTGGCTCCAAGTATCTTCAGACCATTCAACAGGCTCAATGTGAGGTTTTGGGGTAGCATCTGGAAAGCGCTTGCTGTAGTGATGCTTTTCCCAAGCCTCGCGATCGAAGACCATTCCTTCAGGTTTTTCAGCCCAAAGGCGGCTGAATCCCGACAAGAAGAGCGCTATCCCCAAAAGAATCAATCGGCATTTCATCGATGGCCCAATCGCTTACTGTTCAACAAACTCACGCTAGACCTACTTTCCTTTTTCTCGTCGAATAGGGAATTCATTTCGGCACGGAGATCGGCGCTGCTGAATTGCAATCCATGCGAGAAAGTGAAGTTGAAAAGGGCGTTCAACATCCAAGCATAGTATAAGGTCAAGGTCAATTGGGGCAAGAGGTCATGTAGGAGAATTCGATCTATATGGAGCGGCAAGAAGGTTAAAGGGAGCACCACCATTCGAAAGGTATCTGCCAATGGAATCACCAAGATCTCAAGCAACCAAAAAGTGATGAAGAAAAAGAGTGCCACCACCAGTACAGACAAGAGATTGCGCCAATAGCCTATGCCGGCAATGGCCCAGATAGAACGGGCGGTTGGCGCCACTGTATTGTCTGGGAAAACCCAATAGCGCACTATAGGGATCAATAATGGCTGCAAGCAGAGCCAGATAAACTGAAAGCTGTAATGTCTACTGACTATCGCCAGCAGCATGCTGTAGGCCAGGAGGGTGGTGATGGCCCAAGGCCATCGAATGGGAGCGATTTGGTGGTTTTTCTGGAAGGCAAAGAGCGTCCATAAAAAGGCCGATGCGCCAATGCCTAATTGCATGAGCATCAGCAAGGGCCAGTGAGAGCCAGGCAGCGATCCTCTGTTGAATAAGAGGATGTACAAGTTCCAAGATTCATCGTTTGCGCGTTGAAGCATTTGTTGCGAGAAAAAGGCGAGGGCGAAAACGGCCAAGGAGATGAGGGTTTCTCTGAGCTTGGGTAAGAAAAGTTGCCGCAAGGCATGTTGCAGCACATGGGCCAAGGGTTCTATGCGATGGCTGTTAAAGACATGTTTTTCTAGTGGTTTGAGATCTTGTTGGGGAAGGTGAAGGTCTTTTTCGTGCCGAAACCTTAGGTAAGGGTAGAGTCCGAAATAGGTAAACACGGCAAT
>CAZDPF010000219.1:0-2969 GCA_964507215.1 uncultured Chryseobacterium sp.
GAAATTCGGGTTCAGGTGTTGGTACAATTCTGATGAAGAGCGGCTTGTGGATAGGCTTGCTATGCACCATGTTTTGGGGAGTTTTCAGTTTCGCTCAAACATTTGACATAGAGGCAGTACCCTTGCCAGAAGAGCTTAGGGTTTCCAAAGAGCCTTCAGAAATTCAACTCGATAGATTGGGTTACCTATGGTTGCTCAATGCGGCAGAAGCTTGGCGTCTTGAGGGCTCGTCTATGCGTGAGTTTCAAAGAAGCTCCTTGTTGAAGGGAACTATACAGAGTGTTTATGTAGATCACCAACAAGTTCCTTGGGTGGGTTGGAGTAGTGGTCAATTGGCCCAGATTAAGAATGATTCTATTCTTCCTGTAGCTTTTGAGGAAGGACATCCGCATGCGCCTATTCGCGCATGGGCAGAAGACCGCCAAAAAAGGCTCTGGGTTGGCACTTATGGAGAAGGGGTTTACATGTTTGATCGAAGCCAGACGAGGTGGTACTTGTTTGATTTAGAAGATGGCTTGGGATCAACAGATGTGTATGATCTCTGCGTGGCTCCAGATAGCACCGGTGTTTGGGCGGCCACAGACAGGGGTCTGTTCTACTTGACAATGTCATCTCATGGAGACAAGTTGTGTCTTCCCATTATACTAGAAGACTGCGAACGAACACCAGTTGTAACCGAAATGTCCTCGCAACGAGGCCAAATAGTCATTCGCACATTTGAGCAAGGCAGTTGGTGCTTTCAGAACGGTTTGTGGAGGCAGTTCCGAGAGCATCCATCAGACGACTTCGAAAGATGGACTTTAAGCGATGCCGGTTGGGCAGCAATGGATGGTCGTGGACAGGCGTGGTTTCTAATGCCGACAGGAGAGTGGCTACCAGTGCAAATTCCGGAAGCAGGTCAACTGGTTTTGCATGATATTGAAATAGACCAAGAAGCCCACTTGTGGATGGTGTCTGATCAAACCCTTTACAAGGCCAGGGTCAGTCATGTACACTACTATGCTTCCGAAGCAGTTGGATCGCTTGGCTTCATCAACGATCGCTTGTTTATAGCCAGGGGTAGCCTTTTAGAGAAGGTACAAAAAGGCGGCAAGCGCAAGCAATTGTGGGAAGCTCCCGCACCTATTGTTTGTTTGCTCAACCAAGGTCAAAATCTTTGGGCGGGAACTTTCGGAAAAGGTCTTTTCCTTATTGATACTTCAGGAAATGTATTGAAACACTGGAATGAAGAGCAAGGACTTGTCAATAACAATGTACTCACCTTGGCGCTATTTGAGCAGCAACTTTGGTACGGTAGCTTGGGAGGTATTGGAATGATTGCGCATCATAAAAAGTCTAGCCACTTCCAAATAGTACCAATTGAGAGCCCACCGCTCTACGTCTATCAAATTACAGCAGATTCGGCCGGAGTGATTTGGGTAGCCACTGATGGCGATGGACTATTGCAATGGAACAACCAAGAGTGGAGTCCAGCCATTTCAGGTACTGAGGGGAAAACAATTTTAGATGTAATAGCAGCACCTGAAGGAGGGCTCTATTGGATGAGTGATTTGGGAGAAGTAGGATATCTTACCCCTTCAGGATTGAGCCAGAGTTTACCCATGGTGGCTGGAGGAGTTGACGAGCCTTCCTCTTTGTTCTTTGCTCCAAGTGGTTCCATAGGATTGGTGCATAGCAGCGGCGTGAACATCTGGAATGCCACCGCTGCAAGTTGGCAACAGTATGGCCGTTCTTTCGGTTTGGAGTATTTGCAAGCGGGTCTACATGCTGTGGCCAACACACCCGAGCAGTGGTTATGTGTAGGAGGTGCACAAGGCCTTACCTTGGTGAACATCCAACAACTAGAGCAAACCCCGCCACCTACTTTACAACTGGCTGCCCTTGAGCTTTTTTTCAATCCGGTTGGTGACACCTCTTTTTCATGGAATGCCAATCATTGGAGCTTTCAATGGAGCAGTAGATGGTATACTGACCCAAGTCGTTTGCAATATCAAGTGCAATTAGAGGGCTTTGATTTAGCGCCTTACATCACCAAAGATGAAAAAGTAAGCTACCCCAGATTACCTCCTGGAAACTATCGTTTTTCTGTGAGTCCGGTTATAGCAGGCCATCTGTTCGAACCATTGGAAAGAAAGAGTGGGTGGCTTCGGGTGGCACGGCCGTGGTGGAGACAAACTTGGTTTATTGCAATTTCCATCAGCCTATTCCTTTTGATCTTGTGGTATTGGAATCGCTGGCGCATACAGCGGGCTCAGCAAACGCAAGAACGTGAAAAAGAACACATCAGTGCGCAGTATGAGGCTTTAAAAAGTCAGCTGAGTCCGCATTTTTTGTTCAACAGCTTCAACACCCTCATGAGTCTCATTGAAGAGCGTCCATCAGAAGCTAAAGTATATCTGCAAGATCTCAGTGAGTTGTTTAGGCAAATTTTGCAATTGCGGGAAGAAGAATTGATTCGCTTAGAGCAAGAGCTAATGGTGGCCAAAAAATACATCGCGCTTCAAAAGCGCCGCTTCAATAAGGCTTTCGAGGTAAGCATTGAGGTGCCCCCACAAGAACTGCCTCAATTACTCCCACCTTTGAGTTTGCAATTACTAGTAGAGAATGCCCTCAAGCATAATGTAGTAAGCAAGTCGCAGCCCCTCAAAATCAGTATTTACATTCATGACAACTGCCTTTGGGTAACCAATACTGTGAAACAACGCAACGGCCCCAAGCCTCCCTCCACCGGTTATGGACTACAAAGTCTTAGAAAAAAGTATGGCCTCTTGGCGGAAAAGGAGGTAAGGGTATTGGAAGATGCCACCCATTTTACGGTTGTTCTTCCCCTAATTGAAAGAGCTTATGCCAATAGTAGATCCTGAAATTTGGATAGTAGAAGATGAGGAACTTGCTGCTTCCCGTCTTTTGCGCTTGCTGCAATTGGAGCAACCCGATTGGACAAACTTCCGCTTCTTCGATTCGGTTTC
>CAZDPF010000220.1:0-2938 GCA_964507215.1 uncultured Chryseobacterium sp.
AAACGAGAAGCGAGAAGCGAGAAGCGAGAAACGAGTCGCAATGGTAATGTCTGAAATAGGTTTAGCGTTTGGGTGGTTTGTGGGTTTGGGTGGTTTGTGGGTTTGGGTGGTTTGGATTGATTAGAAATCAGAAACAAGGAATCAGGAATCCCCAATTTATTTCAGAGGATGTAGAGACGCAATGCCTTGCGTCTTAATACCGTAATCTGTAAGGACGCAATTTATTGCGTCTCTACCTCTATGTTTCTTCTACCTAAACCTCCCCCTCTCCGAGAGAATCTGGAGAGGGGGCAGGGGTGAGGCGGTTGGGAGATGCTTGAGACTTGTGTTCTGCCCTCACCTCGACCCTCTCCTTGTTTCCGGGAGAGGGAGTGCTGATTCCTACTCCGGAAATTCCCCCTGCGTACAGTACCAATCGTACACAATCTGAAGCCCTTCGCGGAAGCGAAAGCGGGGGGCATATCCAAAAAGTTGCTCGGCTTTGGTAATCTGGGCACGACTGTGGCGCACATCACCAGGGCGTTCGGGGCCGTACAAGGCAGTAATTCCTTTGCCGGTGATATCGTTGAGCATCTCCACCATCTCATTTAAAGTCACTTGATCGCCACAGGCAACATTGATCACCTCGTGTTGATGGAGCGTTGTTTGGGTGTCTTCCTGTCCAAATAGCATGGCCCGAATATTGGCCTGTACCGCATTTTCTACAAAAGTGAAATCCCGACTGGTCTTTCCATCTCCATTGATGGTGGGTGAGCTGCCCTCCATAAAATGTTTGCAGAAGATGGGGATGACGGCTGCATAAGGATTGTTTGGATTCTGCCTTGGACCAAATACATTGAAGTAACGCAAACCAATGGTGTGAAAACCATAAACCTGACTAAATACATCAGCATAATATTCATTCACCGCCTTGGTAACCGCATACGGACTTAAAGGCTTGCCCTCGCGGCCTTCTACTTTCGGCAGCTCTTGACTGTCGCCATAGGTGCTGCTCGAGGCTGCGTAAATAAAGCGTTTCAGTGAGGGACTGTCTTTCGCAGCCACCAGCATATTTAAGAAGCCACTGATATTGACCGCATTGGAGGTGATGGGATCTTGAATGCTGCGGGGCACACTGCCCAAGGCGGCTTGGTGGGTAATGAAATCCATCCCTTCTACCGCCTGCTGGCAGGTGGCCATATCGCGAATATCACCTTCTATAAACTCAAAATTGGGATAGGCTTTGAACGCTTCTATATTCTCGCGATAGCCATTGGACAAATTGTCTAGCACCCGCACCTGGCCCGCCCCAAACGTAAGCAGATACTCCACCAAATTCGATCCAATAAACCCAGCCCCTCCGGTCACCAGAAAACGATACTGACCAAGGTCCAAATTCCCGTGATGGGCTACGGTATAAAGCGACTGCTGCATAAGCGTTTATTTCAGGCCGCGAAGATAGGGTCTATCTTTTCGTATTGCCCTCACCCCAACCCTCTCCCTATTTCCGGGAGAGGGAGTTTTGTTTCCTACTCCCCCTCTCCAAGAGAATCTGGAGAGGGGGCAGGGGGTGAGGCGCTAGGCAGATGCCAGACAACAGATGCCAGACGCCAGATTTTTTGGTAATGCCTGAAATAGGTGCAGGAATGATAACAGATGACACTTTAGACTTGCATGAACAAAAGTTGTAGGGGAAATTTAGAATCGAACCTGTGAATACCACAGGAGGCTAGGCAAGGCCGAGAGTGAACTAACGATGACAAGGGGATTAAGCCCCAAACGTCTATTTAGACTCCCGGCCCTTGCTGAACCCTCAGGCTCAGATAGAAAATGAGGTTAGTAGACCTAGTAAAGTTACCAAGCTCGGGTTCAGGCATAGCCCTTTGTGGGTGCACACAACAACTCAAAATTATGAATTACCAATGGTTTATTGGGCTTGATGTAAGCAAGAGCAAGCTCGATGTAGTGGTGATGAATCCTTCAGCTGTAGTAGTGATGGGGGAAGAAGTTGCCAACACGAAGAAAGAGTTGAACAAGTTTTTAAGGAAGCTGAGGAAGAGCTGTAATGGCCCAGCACTATTTTGTTTGGAGGCTACTGGAGGCTACAGCAATGAAGCTGTCAGGGTCTTGTATCAAGCAAAGGAAGATGTGTGGGTGGCCAATGGTGCAGATGTGAAGAGCAGTATTGGACTTCAGAGAGGGAAGAATGATAGTGTTGATGCTAAACGCATTGCGGACTTTGCTCGTCGTCATAACGATAGAAAACGTTTGGTTACCGCATCGTTTATACGCACCATGGCATTGCGGGATCTGGTATCCATGAGAGATTACTTTGTCAAGGAACGCTCAAGCTTACTCAAACGTAATCAACAAATAGAGCTGGGGGCAAGCGAGCTACGGTCATTTGCAAAACAAGTGCATCAAAGAGCCATCCTACAGGTAAGCACACACATCAAGCTGATAGATCAGAAGATCACAGAGTTTATTGAGAACAGTGGGGACATGAGGCAGCAGTTTATGCTGATGATCTCTGTGGTTGGTATTGGACCTATAATCGCCGCATCATTGTTGGCCTATACCCATGGAATGACCGCCTACAACAACCCCAGGCACTTGGCTTCCTACATGGGTGTAGCACCCTTTGAGCATCGATCAGGAAGTTCGATAAGGGGAAGGACTAGGGTGTCTTACAAAGCCAACAAAGGCCTGAAAAAATTACTTCACCTATCTGCCTTATCCGCCATTAAAAACGACGAACAGATCAAAGCTTATTATGAAAGAAAGGTGCAGGAGGGCAAACATAAAATGGCCGTCCTAAACGCCGTCAGAAACAAAATAATACACCGCCTTTGTGCAGTATTAGACCGACAAACACCCTATATCAAGGACTTGCAAGTGTCATAGAAAATGGCCGTCCTAAACGCCGTCAGAAACAAAATAATACACCGCCTTTGTGCAG
>CAZDPF010000221.1:0-2927 GCA_964507215.1 uncultured Chryseobacterium sp.
CACGCGCATCGAGCCTACCATTGCCGGATTTACCGAAGAATCAGCAGTGATAACCGGTCTACCCAACAGGGCCAAACTATTGGCTGATCAGCTGGCAGGGGCACATGACGGCATGCAAATTATCCCCATCAAGGTAGATCAAGAATGAAAAAATTTATTGCCTACTTCATTCGCTACCCGATCTCGGTGAACACCTTGATGGCCACGGTGGCTTTCTTCGGATTGCTCGCCATGTTCAGCTTGAGTTCTACCTTCTTCCCCATCGTTCCCAGTAGGTACATTAATATTCAAGCAGTATATCCTGGCGCTTCCCCGGAGGAAATTGAAGAAGGCATTGTTCAAAAGATCGAAGAAAACCTTAAAGGAACTACAGGTGTAGAGCGCATCACCTCTGTTAGCTCAGAAAATGCAGCCGCTATAACGGTCGAAATTTTCAAGGGCTACGATACCGACAAGGCCTTAGAGGATGTAAAAAATGCTGTAAACGCCATTGCCTCTTTTCCGGTGGGCATGGAACCCGTATTGGTCTTTAAACGCGAGAATATCAACTTCACCATTGAGTTTGCCATCAGTGGAGAAAATGTAAGCCTACACTCGCTCAAAGAAATTGCGCGAGCCGTAGAAGCCGATTTACAAACAGCTCCGGGTATTTCTAAGGTAGCCCTTTCTGGATTTCCAAATGAGGAAATTGAAATTGCCCTAGATGAAGAAAAAATGCGTGCGTACGGACTCACTTTTGAGCAGGTAGCGGCAGCCATCGCAAGCGAAAATCTAGAAATAACAGGCGGGCAAATCAAGGGAAGTACAGAGCAGCTGCTCATTCGGGCCCGAAACAAGGCCTATCAAGGCCATGAGCTGGAGCATCTCCCTGTGATTAGTAGGGCCAACGGTCAGGAAGTGCAACTCAAAGACATTGCCGTAGTGCGCGATCAGTTTGAAGACCAGCCGGGTCGCCTTTTGGTGAATGGACAGCCGGCGGTGCGCGTAACGGTGAACAATACCGATGAGGAAGACATGATTCCCACCGCCGACTATGTAAAAGACTATGTGGCGCGTTTCCAAATAGCGAATCCCAGTTTGCATACTACCATCTTGCGCGATGCGTCGGTGACTTTGCTGCAACGCAGAGAGCTGCTCATCAAAAATGGAGTGATCGGATTTTTCCTGGTGCTTATTTTTCTGGCCTTCTTCCTCAATTTACGCGTGGCCTTCTGGGTGGCGCTGGGCATTCCCATATCTTTCTTGGGGATGTTCATTCTGGCCAACTATGCCGGTGTGACCATCAACGTTGTCTCTTTGTTCGGGATGATTGTGGTAGTGGGGATTTTGGTGGATGATGGCATTGTGATTTCCGAGAACATCTACCAGCATTATGAAAAGGGAAAAACGCCCATCCGTGCTGCTGTAGACGGAACCATGGAGGTTTTTCCGGCAGTAGTTTCTGCCATTCTCACCACCATTATTGCCTTTTCAACCTTCTATTTCCTCGAAGGCAGGGCAGGTGATTTCTTCTCTGAAATGGCCTTCGTAGTGATGGCCACCTTGGCTGTTTCGCTCATCGAAGCAGCACTCTTTCTCCCCTCTCACCTGGCCCATAGCCGAGCCCTGATGACCAAAGACCGAAATGCCTTAGAGCGCAGCATGGATCGCTTTGTTCGCTTTTTACGAGAACGAACCTACGCCCCCGTTTTGCGCTATTTACTGGCCCATCGCTTTTTTGGATTAATGATTCCTGTAGGCATGCTGATCATTACCATAGGTGCCTTTGGCGGCGGAATGATCAAAGCCACCTTCTTCCCCTTTATTGAGCGCGATAATATTGAAGTACGCATTGATCTACCATCGGGAAGTCGGAGAGAAGTAACTTGGGAAAAACTGCAGTTCATCTATGACAAGGCGTTGGAAGTCAACGCAGATTACAGCAAACAAAGGGCCGATAGCCTGCAATTGATGACCGACATTTCGATGGAAGTTGGACCGCTTTCTCATCAGGGACTGCTTGTCATTAATTTGTTGGATGCCGAAAAGCGCAATGCACGCAGCTATGATGTGGCCAATGATCTAAGGGCGCGAGTAGGACAATTGAGCGGATTGGAAAATGCGTCTTTTGGCAATGCCAGCGCATTTGGCCGACCGGTGAGCGTAAGCCTGATGGGCAACAATTACGCTGAACTGGAATCTGCCAAAGAAGAACTGAAAAGCTATATGCGCAGCCTCAATAGCATCAAAGACATCACCGACAGTGATCTGGAGGGAAGCAAAGAAATACTCCTCGATCTCAAGCCCAAAGCCTATCTGTTGGGAATGAATACAAGGTATTTGCTCAACCAGATCAGGCAAGGTTTTTTTGGCTTGGAAGTGCAACGCATTCAAAGAGGGCAAGACGAAGTAAAGGTGTGGCTGCGCTACGATGAAGAAGACCGCTCGTCTATCCGCGATTTGGAAGAACTCCGTGTGCTCAGTCCGCAAGGAGAGCGCGTTCCATTGAAAGAATTGGCCACCGTGCACCAAGAACGCGGGGTGATCTCTATCAATCACCTCGATGGAAAACGGGAAATTAAAGTGGAAGCTGATCTTTCCAATCCAAGTGAATCAGCACCTGAAATAATTTCTTCCATCAGGGAAGACTTTATTGAAGCCGAATTACTTCCAAGACACCCCAGTGTAAGCGCCTTATACGAAGGGCAAAATCGGGAAGCCATGAAAACAGCTGGATCGGCTAAAAAGGTGCTGCCTTTCATTTTCATCAGCATGATTTTGGTGATCACCTTCACCTTTCGCTCCTTCTTTCAGACCATTACCGTGTTCTTGCTCATCCCCCTCACCTTTACAGGGGTAGCCTGGGGGCATTATATCCACGGCATGCCTATGAGCATTTTCTCCTTCCTGGGCATCATCGCACTGATAGGTATTTTGGTCAATGACTC
>CAZDPF010000222.1:0-2895 GCA_964507215.1 uncultured Chryseobacterium sp.
ATTACCATATATCACAGGGATGAATGGTGTGGATTTCATGGGGGATGGAGGGAGGTGTGTTGTGGGTTTAGATGTTGAGGGTTTAGGGTTTAGAGTGTGAGGATGGTGAGGAAGTGAGGGGGGTGAGGAGGGTTTAGAAAAGATTACAGATAACAGACGTCAGATAACAGATGAACTAAAGGCTTTAATAATCAGGCTTGTAAAAAGCAAAAATCTGTCATCTGTAATCTGTGATCTGTCATCTTCCCTGACAATGCCTAAAATGGTTCTTGCGTTTAGAAGGTTATAGAGTGAGGGGATAGAATCGATCCCGAGGTCTCGGGACTCCGCTCTGCTGCGCATTCGCTTCGGAAACGATCCCGAAGTCTCGGGACTCCGCTCTGCTGCGCATTCGCTTCGGAAACGATAAGCGAGACCACTTGGAGATACCTGAAATAGGTTGACACTTTCCTATAAAAACGGGGAGGGTTAGGGACGCACAAAAGAAAAAAGCCGATCAAATTTGACCGGCTTCTTTTTGTGGTGCCACCAGGAATCGAACCGGGGACACAAGGATTTTCAGTCCTTTGCTCTACCAACTGAGCTATGGCACCTCCTCCTCTGTTGAGGGCCGCAAATATAATCGACATTTGACATTCCAAAAAAGCTTTTTTCACCTTGCAGCTCGTTATTGATATTGGGAACACAAGAGCCAAAGCAGGGCTCTTCGATCAGCAAGAACTGCTCTGGGCCATGCCCATTCAACAACTGGAGGAGCATGAGTGGAGGGCCTTGTTTCTGCGCAACGACATCAGGGCGGGACTGTTTTCGGCCTCCGGAGAAATTCCGGAAGAATGGATTTCGCTATTCACCACGGCAGCCTTTCCGGTAATGCCATTGCTCCCCACCGACCCTCTTCCATTTGACAATCGCTACACCACCCCTACAACACTTGGCCTCGATCGAATAGCCAACTTGGCCGCTTTACAAAAACTGTTTCCCCATCAAACCGCTTTGGCCATTGATGTAGGCACCTGCGTGACCTACGATCTACTTGAAAACGGTAAAACCTACTACGGCGGAATGATCAGTCCGGGTTGGACAATGCGCTTGAGGGCCATGCACCAGTTTACGGCCAGGCTGCCCTTACCCCCTACTGAGGAAGTTCCTCTCACGGGCACCAATACCCAAAGCGCCTTACAGTCAGGCGCTTTCAATGGTTTGTTGGCGGAGATACAAGGTATCATAAATCGCTATAAGCAACGTTTTCCTACTGTGCAGGTGGTGTTAACAGGAGGTGATGCTGAGGCTTTGCAGAAGCACCTTGAAAATGGCATCTTTGCGCGCCCGCATTTGCAACTGATCGGCTTGAATGAGTTGCTGAATTACCATTTAAGCAAACTTTGATTAAAAGACTGCTCTTTATTCTTATCGCTCTCCCGCTGCTCGGACGGGCACAGTTCAATTCGGTTTCGCCTTATTCGCGATTCGGATTGGGAGACCTCGTGAACCCTACCTTCATGCAGGGCTTTACCATGGGGCACTTAAGCAGTGGATTGCGAGATCCGTTTAATCTCAACTTGAATAACCCTGCGGCCTCCAATGCCTTACGGATGACCACCTTAGAGATGTCTGGCAAAATTGGCATAATCAACCAAACGTCTAGCAGTCTTCCCACCCTTCAACAAACCACGGCTTCCTTTAATTACTTCGCCATGGGCATACCGGTTTCAGATCGGTATGGAATTTCCTTCGGGGCCCTGCCCTTTTCTGCCGTTGGTTACAGACTTTCAGAATATGAGGAGATTGATGGCATTGGTGGAGTAACTCGGCAATACCAAGGCAATGGCGGTTTGAACAAGCTTTACCTCAATCAAGCCTTGATGTTCTTTGATCGTCTGAGCATCGGAGCCCAGGTGTCGTACTACTTCGGTAGCATTGAATACCTGCAAGATGTGCGCTACAGAGATGCTTCCTTCTTGAGTTCGCGCTATGATCAGAATTACCTCATCAGCGATGTGAACTGGAGCTTCGGCCTTCAGTATATCCACCCCCTCTCTGAAAAAAGAGAAATCACTTTGGGCGTGGCTTGGGAAAGTCAAAATGACTTGGCCGGCAAATTCTCCAATACATCTTTCACCTACACAGCGGTGGGCAGTAGGCCTTTCCCCAGAGACACCCTGCAAAGCGATGTTCAAAATGAAGCACTACGGCTGCCCAATCAACTCAGCATAGGGCTCACTCTAGGAACAAAACACCCCGATCTATCGAGCTATGCTTGGATGGTGGGAATGGAATTCCGACAAGCAGATTGGAGCAGGTTTTATGAAACCGCCAATAATCCGCAGCCCCTTCAGAACAGTATGCGATTGGGCTTGGGTGGAGAAATCATTCCGCGTTATGCCATTCCCTCTTTATATAGAAGCAGAAGTTTGTTCAGCAATTTGAAATACCGTGCAGGCGCTTATTACTATCAGTCACCCGTTGAATTGCGCGGTCAGCAGATCAACACAACTGGCATGACATTTGGCATTGGTTTACCGCTGCGTGTTCGCGGCTTAGCACCCGGAGAAGAACGGAACAATACCATCAACATCGGGTTCAACTATGCAATTCGTGGAACACGTAACGAAGGCTTAATCCGAGAGGAAATCAGTCAGATTATTTTTGGCGTTACCCTCAACGATCGCTGGTTTATCAAGTACAAATACAGATGATGATGAGCAAACAGATGATGGCGTGGGCATTGGGCCTGCTGAGCCTCGGGTTGAGTGCCCAAGGCAAATTCGGAACCGACAGTGTAAAGTGCTGGGAAAACACCCAGATCTTCTACCAGATGTATAAGTCTAAGCAGTACGCATGAGCCTACGAGAGCTGGAAATATGTGTATGACAACTGTCCGGCTGCCTACAAGAA
>CAZDPF010000223.1:0-2895 GCA_964507215.1 uncultured Chryseobacterium sp.
CACAGAGCTTAAAAGTGATTTCCGCATTTTGGCTGCAACCAATGCCTCTTTGGAAGTTGATATGGAATCAGGACGATTTAGATCTGATCTCTTCCATCGATTAAATGAAGTAGACGTTCACATTCCTGCACTGCGTGAACGGAAAGAAGACATTCTCTTTTTTGCCCAAGCTTTTGCCACATCAGCAGCTGAAGAGCTGCAGCTTCCATTCCACTCGTTCACGCCTTCAGCACAGGCTGCCCTTCATCAATACCATTGGCCAGGTAATCTTCGAGAGCTAAAGAACGTAGTGAAGAAATCCATTCTTTTTTCAAACAATGCCATTTTAGACCTCGCGAACTTGCCAAATGAACTCAGGCACTTTCCAAAGGGTCAAGAAAATGAACAAATTACCAGCTTAGAGCAGCGTGAGAAAGAGGCCATAATAGAAGCCTTACGCGAAGCGGGGAACAACAGAAGCAGAGCAGCTGAGCGTCTACAGATTGACCGTAAAACGCTGTATAATAAGTTAAAGCGCTATGGCCTTTCTTGAAGCTGTATTTGAGATAGTAATTGCCTTATCCGCTTGATGATCTGTTGGGCCACAGCCTCTTTCATCTGCGTTTGCCCGTCTTTCAGAAACAACTCAATTTCTGCAGTGATGGCCTCAGCTCGCAACTGTCCTAAGGTGTTTTTCATCTTATGGAAGAGCTCTCGAAGGGCTTCATATTCATGATTACGGAGATGGTACTCTGCGCGCTTTAAATCGTTGTGCGTGTTTTCGTGAAAGAGTTGAATAAAATGCTGAAGCATCGCTTCATCTCCTTGCGCGTAGGCCATAAAATTTTCCAAAGAATAGCCTATTTCATTAGCTGTCTGCTTCCATTCATTGATATGACCAACCAAAAAGTCTACTCTGAATGGTTTGCGTAAAAAGCTATCAAAGGGGCCAATGGCCAAGGCTTCATCTGCGGCGC
This sequence comes from uncultured Chryseobacterium sp., assembly GCA_964507215.1. Lineage (GTDB taxonomy): Bacteria > Bacteroidota > Bacteroidia > Flavobacteriales > Schleiferiaceae > RFXV01. The sequence goes on from CAZDPF010000223.1 coordinate 957, forward strand.
TGTCATCTGCACTGCATAGAATTATTCTGGGGCAAGGCTCTGGCCTGGTATGCAGCCAGCGGAGTAGAGTCAAACCACTTTCGCCTTCCAGGTGCCAATCAATGACAACAACTTGTGGCTGATGTTTCTCTATCCACTCCTTTGCGCTTTGAATGTTGTGTACGCAATGTAAGTGCTGTTCCGAGTCATAGTTCCGCAGAATTTCGGCCATCAATTGGTCGTCATCTACCAGAAGGGTAGGAATTTGAATAGCTATCTTGGCTTTATCAGGTTCAGCACTATTGGCAGTATCCTCTTGTTTCGCTAACTCTACAGGTACGTAGAGCAAAATGTCTGTGCCCTTGTGTTTTTCACTTTTTGCCATCAGTGTTCCTCCCATCAGATGGGCGAGTTCCTGACTGATATGCATTCCCAAACCACTGCTTTGAAAGCTTTTGCTGGTTTGGTTGAAAGGTTCAAAAAGCGAGTGCAGTTGGGCGGAAGTCATGCCAATGCCATTGTCTGTCAAGCGGATGTGAAGACCGTGCTGAGCTTGATTTTGGTCAAGGGTTTGCGACAATTCGAAAACCACTTCGGTAGCAGATGAATGTCGAATACAATTATTCATAAGATTGATAACAATCTGCTGAAGCTTGGCAATATCTGCACGATAAAAAAGCTGCTCTTCCGGAAATTTGTACTGCAAGATCATGCCTTTCTCTTCCATTTGTTGTTGAAATAGAAGGAGCGTTTTCAGCAATTCCTCTTTTACGTTTACAGGCCTTGGGGTGAACACCATATTGGCCTTCTCCTGTTTTTTAAATTGCAGTAACTCATTGACCATATTCAGCAAGTAATCGCTGGTTTCGCGAATCATCTTACTTTCTCTTCCAGGATTTTTGCGTTCGAGAAGTCCGGCAAACCCACTGATAATATTCAAAGGGCTCTTGAGTTCATGAGAGAGGAAGAGCAAATATTTCTCTTTGGAAGACCATTCTTCTTCGCGCTGTTTTTCGGAATGTTCGAGTTGAGAGCGCAGACGACCTAGCCGAAGTTCTTCAATGTTCACAATCACTAAAAAGACCAGAAGACCAAGGGCACTCAGCAGTAGAATCTGCAGCAGTTTCATGGCAGAATCTTGAATTTTAGCCGCCAAGAAGCTTTTCCGTTCAAGTTGAATGACTTCCTCTTGCTCTTCTACTCCCTGAAGCACCTCCATCAGTGCATTCATGACTTCATTTTCAAGTTCAATCAAGCGGCGCAATTCCTCGCTACTATTCCGCCATTGATGTTGTGCTACCTGAAGATTGGTTGCCCTCAGCTTCTCAAATGGTGTTTTACTTGCCAATGCATCTTGCGCTCCTTGCTTGTTGATTTGATCTGGAAAAGTCGTATCGGTATAAGCAGGTGATGGCTGGCGCGTTTCGGTTGGAGCTGTTGAATTGTAAGCCGTTCTTTTTTGTTGATGGAGAATCAAGGTGAACGTAGCCATTGATTCATGGAGGAGATTATGAATGGAGTCGATCTTTCCTCTTAGCGCAGGATGTGCCTCCGATTTACGCAGACTGTCAGTTATATGCAGGAGCTGTTGACCACTGGTTTCTAGGTTACCAAGGCTATCTGCACCTTCAGTAAACAAAAGCCTGATCAGCTCATTGTTGTACGCTGTGGTGAGAATCAGGGCATCGTGCACCAATAATTTGTTGGATGCCGTTTGCGAGAGGCGCTGCACATCGTTAACCAGATCATTTCTGATAGATAAGATATAGTTTAAGCTAATGAGCAAGCCTGCCACAAAAGTGGTGCTAATGAACAGCCGCCTGAGCCACGCATTTTTAACCATGTAGCTATAACCACTGCTGGCGCTAGCAGTTTAGCAATTAGCGTAGAAAAATCTCTTCCTGCTTATTGGCCTTTCTGTTTATTCAACAAGGCCAAAACAATCACCGTAAGACAGATA
>CAZDPF010000224.1:0-2860 GCA_964507215.1 uncultured Chryseobacterium sp.
GCAATTTTTGGATTTCTGGGACGTGAATTATGATCAGACTTCAAACTGTTGATATCCAACCCTTGCGGCAAAAGCCCTTCATTCCAAATAGAAAGTTTGTTGTCAAAGACTCTCACTTGAATGGCAGCGCCCATGTAGGCTTTATGTACCAATGCGTTCAATAGCATTTCCCGAAGGGCAGCTACAGGGTATTCACCTTTTTCAATTCGGTGCATTCCTACAAAATCTACCGGACGCGTAAGAAATTTGTAATTGAGTTGTACTTGCACTTCGTTCAATAGCTGAACCAAGTTGCCTTCTAGAACTTCCTGAAATTTTAAATCTGAGCCATCGGCACCAAAACGACCAATTTTCACAGCAATATTTGGAAAGAAACGACTTGGGTCTTTGGAAAAGAGAATGAGGGCCGCACGTCTCAACTTGTCATTCTCTACTAGGCGAAGCTTATCTAGTACTTGAAGCATAGACAAACCTTTGGTATCAGGCAACCTGCCTTGGCCTCTGCTGTCTTCAATAAATTTTTTGATGCTCTGCTCATCAATATCTGCAATAGAAGCCCCTTCTTCTATTACATCATCCCAAGTTTTACCGGCTTTTTTAAGTAAGAACTCATTGAGCTCCATTCCGGTGAGCTCCATCTTGGTGCTCCCTGAGCGGTAATAATATCGCCCTCTTAACGAAACCGGTACCGAATAAGGGTTCACCTTTATCTCGATGAATTTCTTAGCTGCTTCCTCATGTAAACGGATATCGCAGATAATGCCCAAGCTATTGCGTATTTTCTGAGGTATGTTTTCAAGCAAGGCGCGATAATCTGCTACGTCTACCACTTTACCCTCATCATCTTTGCCAATATAGATGGTACCACCCACCGCATTGGCAAAACCACAAATCCACTTCAGGTAGTCATCATGCCAGCTCTGCTTCCATTCTATGTTGTGGCGTTCGCTCATAAGGCTTGTTCTAAAAGGGCTTCGGTGAAAGACATATGCGATAAAGCTAATGGATTTGCAATTTTGTTATAAATGCCGACTATTTGTCTTGCAACGCTTTCGGGGTTCAGTTTGGGTATTGCAAAAGTTTATCCTTCAATGCATGTAGCCAAGCCTTGAACCTTGGACACTTCTCTAAAAGCTCAGCTATATCCATCGCAGCAAAGATGATCTCACTGTCAACAGCTTTCTTGTAGGTGAAGATGTTTTCCAATCGAGTAGAGGGGTTGCATTCAGGACGACTATTTATTTCCTCAGGGTTTTGATACGTGTCAATGATGGCCTGAATCTTGGCTAGCTCTTGGTGTTCAGTTACCTCCTGCAAACCGGAGGGACTTGAGAACATAAGGGCTTCAACCTCATGCATCTGAATATAGGGTAAGAAAAAATTGGGTGCACCTATATCATCAGCTATTCCTTGTTCAATTTGGTCTACATTCCTCGTGTCAAAAGAAGGAAAGCTCGTAGGTAGTCTGAAGAAATCAATACAGGATGTCACCAACACATTTCCTTGTGCGAGTGTACGTAAAACCTCATTTCTGAATTTCTCATAACTCCCGATTCCTCCCTTTTTGTGTTGTTTCCTATTGGTGGTGATGGTTTGAGCATGCATAGCCATCTGAATACCTTTGGAATTCAAATAAGGGATGACCAATTTGTTGATGAGATGGCATTCGGTAGCACCTTCCACTATAAATACCAAACGCATGCTAGAACTTGTAGGGCTGTCCGCCAAAAACATTCTTTCCCCAAAGATCTCCAAGCGAATAGTCTTCTAGCCAATCTTGAAGTTCTTCGGCGTTCAGTCTTCTGAAGACTGTTCCTGAATGGGTTCTTTCAGTAAGGAGGATGTCTTCAGGTTCAAACTGATCGACTAAGTTGATCGATTGGGTAGCGATGATCATTTGATACTTGGCCGCCGCTTTTTGAATGAAAGCAGCCAATTTATTGACCGCCACAGGATGCAATCCCAATTCAGGCTCATCAATAATAATGGTCTCTGGTGGGCAGGGTTGAAGGAGCAGGGTTAATAGGGCGATATAACGCAGCGTTCCATCTGACAAATTATGCGCGTTGAAATAGGTGTTGGGATTGCCTTTTTCTCTCCATTCTAGGCGAATCTGTTGCTCATTTAAGCGGTCGGGCTCAAGGTCGAATCGTTCAAAAAAGGGTGCAATGGCCTGACATTCTTTCTCTATTCGATCAAAGGAAAGCGGATGTTTCTTCTTTAGAAAATATAAGTAAGCCGCCAAATTTGATCCATCCGCTTGCAGCTTGCGATTATCATTGATATCGCAAACAGCTTTCAAGGGCGAATGCTCCCCCGTATCGTGAAAATGGTAGACTTCAAATTCATTGAGACGTTTGTTGACGTAGAAGGCTTGGTTTTCTTTTATCAGTCCAAATTCCGACTCATTCTTGTTTTGCTCAAACGCTCGGTCATGCCATTGTCCATTCGCATAAAAAGAGGTGCTAATACTTTCAATGAACAGATGATCGGCTCCAGCGGCTAGTTGAAGGTTGAATTTGTTTTCGTGTCCTGTATGGTTTTCTTCAAAGTGAAGGCTTAGCTGGATGTTCTTCGTCTTTTTCTTTCCGAAGTGTAAGAGTTTGTCTACGCCTCCTTTTCGTTGTACATAATGTTGTAGATTCTGACTATAAACCTGTCTAATTAGCTCAAAGACAGCAATAAAGTTTGATTTTCCAACGCCATTGCCGCCAAGTAACACATTGATGGGCTTGAGCGTGACATCAGCGCTGCCAATACTTTTAAAACCTTGTATTTCAATTCTGGTGATCATGGGCATGCCAATTTACATTGGAAAGTGCAGACGGTAGGGGCTTATGATGGCTAGGGCGAAAGGTTT
>CAZDPF010000225.1:0-2834 GCA_964507215.1 uncultured Chryseobacterium sp.
TGGTTATCTTGAATGATTTGCAGCGCATCGCGAATCTTTCCCAAACCGCGTTGGCTCAAGATGACAAACTTGTAGATGGAAACATCTTCAGCCACCACCATGTCAAACTGCGTGGTAGGAAACCCCTTGGGAGGAAGAAAAGTGGCGGTGAAATAGTGAATCGGTCGATCAGTGATCAGGATGCCGCCCGCATGGATACCCAAATAATTGGGCAAATCTTGAATGCGCTTGCCGTAGCGAAAGACCAATTGCGAAATCTCATCAAGCTGATCTACCGCTACGTTTCCCGATGCCAGTCGGTCAATCTCGCGCTTGGGCAAGCCAAATACTTTGCCCAATTCACGCACCACTGCCCGATATTGAAAGGTTACATACGTTCCCAAAAGGCTTACATGCGGAAATCGTTGGAAGATGAATTGGGTGATGTCATCTCGGTCTGCCCATGAAAAGTCAATGTCAAAATCAGGTGGATTAACCCGGTATAGGTTGATAAAGCGCTCAAAATACAGGTCTAGTTCTACCGGATCAACATCAGTGATGCGCATCAAATAGGCCACAATACTGTTGGCGCCACTGCCTCGACCTACGTAAAAATAGCCTTTGCACCGTGCGTACGTTAAGATGCGCCAATTGATCAGGAAACACGAGACACACTTCTTCAGCCGAATGATTACCAACACATGACGCAAGCGCTGCCGAACACGCTCACTGGCTTCAGGATAACGGTAAGGGAGGTTTTTCTCACAGATGAATTCCATCAATCGGAAGTCAAGTGCCTCGTTGCCTGTATAGGTTTTCAGATTGTAATGCTTGTCTGCTCTCCCAAAGTCAAAGTGGATCTCACATTGGTCAAGCAAAGCCTGGGTTTGATGAATAAGCCATTGATATTCTGATAGTTTCTCTTCCACCTCTGCCCTGCTTACAAAACGATCTGCAGACGATGCCACTTCCTCAGGGGGAAGCTTGCTGAGCAGGCAATTGTGGTGAATGGCGCGAAGTAAGCGATGGGTATTGTAGTCTCGTTGATGCCTGAAACTACAGCTGTGTAACCACACCAACTTCTCTCTTGCAATGGGAATTCTTTGGAGTTGATAGGCGAGTAAATCACTGAAATCTAACCCTATAAACTCATTATCCCGAAGTGGTTGCTGAAGCTCTGACAGCCGATGAAGTGGATAAATCACCCATGTATTAGGAAGCTGAGGAGGGCAATTGAACGCCATCTTTTGGTGTAAGTACTTGCTCAGATGGCCATTGATTTCAAAGAACCCTTGGTTGTTTCGAGCAAGGGCGAGGTACATCTGCTGGGCTCCATTTCGAAAATCAACTCCCAATACCGGAGCAACACCATGTTTGCTAGAAAGTCGAACAAAGTCCATGGCTGCCGAAGTATTGTTCACATCGGTTAAAGCAGCACGCTTCCAACCTCCCGCTGCAATCTCTTGGAGCAGCTCTACAGGCGAAAGCAATCCGTAACGCAGGCTATAACAGCTATGCGTGCTCAGCAACATAGTGTGTTCTAATTTTGGTTGATAGACATGGGAAACCGCTCTCCATCATAGAGATGCTACTCTCTTGATTGGTGAGAATACTTGGGGTAATGGATGCCTCTCTATAGAGAGAAGTAGAGGCGTATAACGCTTTTTGGGGGCGCAGACCTATTCTGTAGAATGAGATCTCACGGCCGTTCGCTTGGCCTATTGCCAAACAACCTACTGAGACGTACCTTCTTCTTCTTCCTCCTTTCTTCTCCGAATTCGCGCAGCTGTGTGGCCCATTCCCTGCAATTGCAAGTCTTCTATCACCCGATAAACCACTTGGCGGTACACAGGATCTGCTGTTGGCTGTAGCAATTGCAGGTCTTTGGCTGATGGACTGCGTATCTCTGGAGAGATTGGCCAAGCGTTCATAGCCGTAGAAGGATAGCTTGTCAACTCCAGTAGCAACTCATCTGCAGAACGCTGCGGATCTATCCATTCGCGTTCCATTTCGCGGGGCAAGATCAATGGAGAGCGATGGTGCCCAATTTCTTGCAATAGTTCATTAGCGGTAGTGGTGAGAATAGAGAAGCTGTAGATAATCTCTCCGGTTTGTGGGTCTACCCAATGATCCCAGATGCCCGCCATAGCAAACAAGGCATCTCCGCGCATATGAACGTAATAAGGCTTCTTTAGCTTCTCTTTTTCAGGACCTTCAATAAAGCCATCGGCAATGACCAGACAGCGTTGTGACCGAATAGGTTTTCGAAAGGCCGGCTTCTGTAGAATACCTGAAATGCCCGAATACGCTGGATCATTTGCAGTATTGTGATCTCCTTCTTTTCTAGCGTTAATTAGGTACATGCGTTTTTTGGCCCAGAAAGGAGTCATCCCAAATCGAAAAAATTGAATGACTTCCGGTCGGTCTGAGGTAATTACCGGCGCCCGTTCTCCCGGCGAAAGATTTGGATTGGGCATGTAGAGCCCCGGCTTTTCAAACTGGGCTTCAAAGCGCTGTTCTATGGTCTCTATTCGACTAACAGTGGTGTATCTCCCGCACATGAGATGGGTATTTAAGTATTGGGATGTTCGATATGTTGCCGAATCTTTTGCACATCGCTTCGGATCTCTCGCAATATTTCCCCTACGTGTTTAAGATGTCTTTCCGGGGCTTGCACCTCTGGAAGGCGAAAACTCACAAACCCTCTTGCGCGCCACACCTCTTCTACCTCTTCTGCTCGCAAGGTGTAATCTTCATAATCCGGATTGTCTGAACACAACAGAAGCCCTCCCTTGTCTGCCACTTTATTGTACAGTCGCTTGTACACCACCCCTTCATTGCGGGTAACTACGATG
>CAZDPF010000226.1:0-2814 GCA_964507215.1 uncultured Chryseobacterium sp.
GATGGCCAAAACTTGTTGTCTTGTACATAAGGTAACGGAAAGGCAGCCAAGGTTCTAGAGTAAACATGCGCCCATTCATCCGAAGTAATCATCTCCAAGGTGTGGGGGGCATTGTTGAGCGGATTGTCTTCAGCCGGCCAAACGCCCATGGCGAGTTGTTCAATTTCTTCTCGAATAGCAATCAATGCGTCCGCAAAACGATCAAGCTCTGGCTTCGATTCACTTTCTGTGGGCTCTACCATAATGGTACCCGCTACCGGGAAACTTACCGTTGGGGCGTGGTAGCCATAGTCCATCAAGCGCTTGGCAATATCAGTTACTTCTACTCCTGCCTTCTTGAAGGGCCTGCAATCGAGGATCATTTCGTGCGCCACCCGGCCTTTGTCACCTTTGTAGAGCACCGAAAAATGATCTTTCAAGCGGGCTTCCAAATAGTTGGCGTTCAAAATGGCGTATTCCGTAGCGGCCTTCAATCCGCCAGCTCCCAACATTCTGATATAGGCGTAGCTGATAATCAAAATCAATCCACTGCCCCAAGGAGCTGCTGAAATGCCCGTAATGGCCTGGTTGCCTCCGGTGGGTATTGCCACGTTGCCGGGCAAGAATGGTGCGAGATGACGGGCTACACAGATAGGCCCCATGCCAGGACCACCTCCTCCGTGGGGAATGGCGAAGGTCTTGTGCAAATTCAAATGACACACATCGGCACCGATGGCTCCCGGACTGGTCAAGCCCACCTGTGCGTTCATATTGGCGCCATCCATGTAGACCTGTCCGCCATGCTCATGAATAATGCCCGTGATCTCCTTAATGCGCGCCTCAAATACCCCATGGGTAGATGGGTAAGTTACCATCAAAGCAGCGAGTTCATGACTGTGCAACTCGGCTTTGGTGCGCAAGTCATCCACATCAATATTGCCCGCTTCATCGCATTTTACCACCACCACTTGCATACCGGCCATTACACCAGAGGCAGGATTGGTACCGTGGGCAGAGGAAGGAATCAGCACGATGTGCCGCTGATCTTGTCCCCTACTGTGATGATAAGCCCGAATGACCATCAAGCCCGCATACTCTCCTTGTGCACCGGAGTTGGGCTGTAAAGAGACCGCTTCAAATCCGGTAATCTCTGCCAAATGGGCTTCTAATTCCGCAATGATCTGCTGGTAGCCTGCTGCTTGATCGACCGGTACAAAAGGATGGATATTGGCGAATTTGGGCCATGTAAGCGGTATCATCTCTACGGCCGCATTCAACTTCATGGTGCAGCTTCCGAGTGGAATCATGCTGTGGTTGAGGGAGAGGTCTTTGCGCTCTAACTTCTTGATGTAGCGCATTAACTCGGTTTCGGAATGATAGCTGTTGAATACTTTCTGATCGAGGAAAGCGCTGGTGCGAATATGATGTCCGAGAGCCGGTTGCTCCCAACGATCGGCTTGTACAGGCCCCTCTATTTTCAAGGCCTCTGCCAACACCCCTGTGAGCTTTTCCACATCGTCGGTAGAAGTGGTTTCGTCCACCGTAATTCCTACATCGCCATCATGGAAATACCGCAAATTGATGCGGGCTGCCTCGGCCACTTTCTTCACTTTCTGCTGCTGCCCTTTGTCTAATTGTAGGCGAAGCGTATCAAAATAATGGGTGTTCAACTGCGGAATCTCCATGGCTTGGAGACGCTTATCGAGTTCGCGCGCATGGTGATGAATACGCCAGGCAATGCGCTTGAGTCCTTCCGGACCATGGTACACCGCATACATGCCGGCCATGACCGATAAGAGCACTTGGGCGGTGCAGATATTGGAAGTAGCCTTGTCGCGTTTGATGTGCTGCTCGCGGGTTTGCAGCGCCATCCGCAAAGCCGGTTTTCCGTCTTTATCTAAGGTTTGGCCAATTATTCTGCCAGGAATCAATCGCTTATAAGATTCTTTGGTAGCGAAAAAAGCCGCGTGCGGACCCCCGTAGCCCAATGGAATGCCGAAGCGCTGGGAGGTTCCTAAAACACAATCTGCTCCCCATTCTCCCGGAGGCGTCAAGAGCACCAAGGCCATCAGATCTGCCGCCACGGCCACTTGAATACCTAATTCGCGTGCGGTGGTAGTGAAAGTGCGCAGGTCTCTGATCTTGCCATAGGTATCTGGGTATTGCACCAAACAACCGAAGAAAGATTCATCTAGATGCACCTCATCTGGATCACCAATTACCAACTCTACCCCCAGGGGTTGGGTGCGTGTCTTTAACACATCCAGGGTTTGCGGATGGGTAAAGCGTGAAGCGAAAAAGCGATGGGCCTCTTTGCGATCGCGCGGACGAGCGGCGTAGAACATGCTCATGGCTTCCGCAGCAGCGGTGGCTTCATCTAACAGAGATGCGTTGGCGATCTCCATTCCGGTGAGCTCCACCACCATGGTTTGGTAGTTGAGAAGTGCCTCTAATCTTCCTTGGGCAATTTCTGCTTGGTAAGGCGTGTAAGCCGTATACCAACCCGGATTCTCGAGAATATTCCTTTGAATGGGGCCGGGCAGAATAGTGCCGTGATAGCCCTGACCGATGTAGGTTTTAAACAGCTGGTTCTCGTCTGCCAACTCCCGAATATGCTCAAGGAATGCATGCTCTGTTAGAGCTTCAGGCAGATGAAGTCCTTCTGGAAGGCGTATCGAATCAGGAACCGTTTGCTGAATCAGCTCGTCCAATGAGGAAACACCAACGGCTTCCAACATTTCGCGTACATCATCCTCTTTGGGACCGATATGGCGATACGAAAAACTCTGATTGTCCATTGTGGGGGCTATTGAGGCGGCAAAATTACGTTGCGCG
>CAZDPF010000227.1:0-2811 GCA_964507215.1 uncultured Chryseobacterium sp.
CAGCACGCGAATCAGCGATGCTTCATCTGCTTGCGCCAACCAATCAGCGGCGCTTATTCCTATGGTAGGATTCATGCGCATGTCAAGTGGACCATCGAAACGCAATGAAAAGCCCCTGTCTGCCGTATCAAACTAATAAAAAAACACACCAAAATCTACCAAAATGCCGTCTACCTTCTGTTGTTTATGCATGCGAAGCCCCCTGGAGAGGTGCCGAAAATTGAGTTTGATGAGGGTAAAGCGCGCATCGTGCGTCAGTTCATTTTGCCAAGCATCCGGGTCTTGATCAAAGGCGAAGAGCTTTCCGTTTTCGCCCAGTTGTTCCAAAATGGCCTTGCTGTGCCCTCCACCACCAAAGGTGCAGTCTACATATACCCCATCTGGCTTGAGTTGAAGCCCTTCGAGGGAAGCTTGGAGCAGAACTGGATTATGATACATCTTCCCCACCGAATTGCATCATTCCCATCACCTCCTCTGCCAACGAACCAAAGTCTTGCGTACCCTCTTTCAGCGATTGTTCGTAGGCCTGCTTGTCCCACAGCTCAATAATGTCAACTGCCGAAGCCATGACAATCTCAGACTGAATAGAGGAGAATAGTAGCAAGTCTTTGGGTATCAAAAGCCTGCCCTGCCCATCTAACTCTATCTGCTTCACGCCTGCTGAAAACATGCGTATGAAGTCGTTGTGCTTTTTCACAAAGCGATTGAGTTTGCCCACTTGCCCCATTACTTGCTGCCAAGCGGCCATGGGGTAGAGTTCGAGACAAGGTTGAAAGACCGAGCGCTTGAGGATAAATCCTTGGTCAAGCACACTCTGCAACTGCTTTTTCAGGGGCGCAGGAAGGGCTACACGCCCCTTGGCGTCTGCCTTACATTCATGTACCCCTGTGATCATCAGCATGTTTGGCCTTCTGTATTGGCTTTAGTTCAAAACTAGGGCAAATCTCCCCACTTTTTACCACATCTCCCCACATTGTTCAAAAATTTGGAAAACCCTCGAATTCATTAGGTCTGTTGGAAGGGTCTAGCTGTTAAAGACGGTGTTGTACATTTGGAAATTCAAGCCATCAGCCTATGCTAGGAGAGCGGAAAGAGTCAGGCAGTTTTGTCTATGTAGATGAAGGAAAAGGCCACCCCTTGGTGTTGTTACACGGCTTAATGGGGGGGTTGAGCAATTTCAATGCAGTGCTCAGCTATTTCGTAGAGAATGGATATCGGGTGATCTTGCCCGAAATGCCCATGTATTCCATGCCCTTGCTCAAGACCAATATCAAGAGCTTGAGTAATTTTCTCGAAGACTTCCTTAGCCATATGCAGCTAGACAAGGTTACCTTGATCGGAAATTCTTTGGGCGGTCATGTTTCGCTGGTATATACCAAGAACTATGGGCATCGCGTGCATTCTTTGTGTTTGACAGGAAGTTCTGGTTTGTACGAAAGTGCCATGGGCGATTCTTTTCCTCGTCGTGGCGATTATGAGTACATCCGTAAGAAAACCGAGGAAGTATTCTTCAACAAGGAGGTAGCCACCAAAGAGTTGGTAGATGAGGTATTTGAATCTGTGAATGACCGCAATAAGGTCTTGCGCACCATCAGCTTCAGTAAATCGGCCATTCGCCACAATATGTCTGCTGATTTGGCTGAATTCAAACTACCTGTTTGCCTGATTTGGGGAAAAAATGACGGCGTTACCCCGCCACATGTGGCTGAGAAATTTCATGAGTTACTCCCTGATTCTGAACTGAATTGGATTGACCAATGCGGTCATGCTGCCATGATGGAAAGACCCGAAGAGTTTAACCGCATTTTGCACGACTTCCTCAAGCGCCGGGTGTCTTGATTGAAGTTCTCCCCGCCCATTTTATTAAGAGCAGTCCCGACAATAAAAGCTGTCCAGATCCCAAATACCCAGAGTACGCCTTTATTGGGAGGTCCAATGTGGGCAAGTCTTCGCTGATCAATATGTTGGTGGGCCATAAGAAATTGGCCAAAACCTCCGGACAGCCCGGTAAGACCCGAACCATTAATCACTTTTTGGTAGAGCAGCAGTGGTTGCTAGCTGATTTGCCCGGCTATGGTTTTGCCAAAGTCTCTAAGAAAATGCGCGAAGAGTTTGACCTCATGATTCGCCAGTACTGTCAGCACAGAGAAAACCTGGTCAATTTGTTTGTGCTGGTAGATAGCCGACATGAGCCACAGAAAAACGATATAGATTTTATGCAGTGGCTGGGTGAAAATGAGCTGCCTTTTACCATTGTGATGACCAAGATTGACAAACTCAGCTCTTCTGCGCTGCAGAAAAACAGGGCGGCCTATTTGAAAGAACTCAAAAAATGGTGGGATGAACCGCCTGCGCTCTTCATCAGTTCAGCGGAAGCGCGCTTGGGGCGGACCGAATTACTGGATTTTATTCACCATTGGAATCAGACGTTGAAGGATCACTTTCCGGCCGCTCGATAATTCCCAATTCCTCTCCAAAATAGCGAGCAAACTTGCGCATCTCCATGGCCACCCTTTCTTCTGAAGTGGCTCGTTCTAAGGTGTCTGCCATGCTCAGCAGGCTTTGGTGCAAGAAGCGCTTCATATCATCTAGCGGCATCTCTTTGGTCCATAAATCTATGCGCAGCGTGTCTTTGGCCGCCTTATTCCACACCGAAAGAAAAAGAGCGTCTGCACTCTCTTGGTGCACCCCCCCATCAGGGGCATCCCAATGAAGGCTTTCAGGAACGTGGTTGTCATCAAGCCTTACCTCAATTCTTATTTCGCTTTGTTTGCTCATGGCTTGTATTTAGCGTCTCGCAAGAATTTTCGC
>CAZDPF010000228.1:0-1441 GCA_964507215.1 uncultured Chryseobacterium sp.
CAGTGGTTGCGCTACTTTTACTATTTCGCTTGATGACAGTGTACCAACAGATGTTTACACCCGCCACTTTTGGCGTTTTGGCGATGGCAATTCGTCTTCACAAGCCATTCCTACCCACACCTATACCACTGCAGGTACCTATACGGTGGAGCATTTGGTCTTTAGAGACACGCTTTGCCAAGACACAGTATTTCGGCGTTATACCAATCTAATCACCGTTTTGAACAGTCCCACGGCCTTTTTACTTGTAAGCCCAGAAGCCGCCAGCATCTACCAGCCTTTCTTTGTTTTGCGCGATTCAAGTTCGGCAGATGTAAGCAGCAAGGGCACCCTGATGGGTGATGGTACTGAGTATTTCGATCAAGACTTTTGGTCGCATGCCTATGCAGATACCGGCCATTATACCATTGCGCATTGGGTAGAGAATACATCGGGCTGTACCGATACTTTTCGCCTACAGGTGCAGGTTTTTCCCAGTTTTAGGCTCTATGTGCCGTCGGCTTTCCGGCCAAATGGCGATGGAATCAATGATGAATTTCGCTTGATGGGTTCTGGTTGGCGAAAAATGGAATTTTACGTGTACGATCGATGGGGAGGCGAACTTTTTCGTTCTACCGACGGAGGCGCAGCATGGAATGGAAGAAGAGCCAATGTGGGCGAGCTGCTACCCGAGGGGGTGTATTCATGGCGGGCCTTAGTTTGGGGAGAGCGCGGAGAGTTTGAAGAGCGAATGGGAACGGTAATGTTGCTCAGATAATGGAGGTGTCTGCCTACTTTTCTCCTGGTGAAGATTGCCTAGATGCCTTGAGAGAGGCCATTGCCCAAGCCCAAACGGAGTTGCTCATTTGTGTATTTACTATCAGTGACGACAGAATTGCAAGTAGCTTGCTCCAAAGGCGAAAAGACCGATTGCGCATACAACTGATTGCAGACAATGATAAGATGCACGATAAGGGATCTGATGTATTGCGGCTTTTTCGATCTGGTATTCAAGTGCGTACTGATGTTTCTCCCCATCATATGCACCACAAGTTCATGGTGGTAGACCGAAAGGTAGTACTCACGGGTAGCTACAATTGGACCCGTAGTGCAGAACGCTACAACAGAGAAAATTTAGTGCGCATTGATGACCCCGAATTGGCAGCATCCTTTGCGCGTGAATTTGAACGAATTTGGAAAGAAAGTGCGCCACCTACTCCTCGCGTGCATCACAGGAAATGAAACCCAAAGAGAAGTGTTTAGTCCTCGGTTATAAACTCACTCAGCTTCGTTTTCAGCTTGCGGAGCTCTTTGATCTTCATCTCGATCTGTTCAATTTTTTCTTGCAACATAATCGCCTGAAGGTCGGCATCAAACTCACTGTCTTGGGTGCTTAACAGCACCATCTTGCAATCGTACAAGCTAAATCCAACTTATTGCAGTTGCTTGATGAGTTGGATGC
>CAZDPF010000228.1:1541-2799 GCA_964507215.1 uncultured Chryseobacterium sp.
CCCGTAGTCTTTGTAGTTATTGGAGGGGAAGGGACGAGAAATGTCGATCAACAACCCAAGCCTTTCATAGAGACGTACGGTATCTTTGGTCAAGCCAGTACCTCTCGCAATTTCACTGATCTTCATGTGGTGGTGGTTTAAGAGTGAACCGAGGTCTGCGGTTACGCGCAAATTTAGTTCGGAAATTCAAGCAACTGCAAGCATTTACAAAAGCACAAAGAAGGCTTATGCTAAGCGAGAGAGCCGATGGAAACGACGCATGAGCAATGCAGCCGAAAGCGTGAGCCCAATGGCCAGGCAAATCCAAATGGCGCCTACTCCACCCAAATAGTGTAGACCCCAGACATAAGATAAGGGCAAGGCAATCACCCAATAGGAAAAGAAGGTGATAAAAGTGGGCATTCGAACATCTGCCAATCCACGTAGCAGCCCGAGACCAACTACTTGTATGCCATCTGAAAGCTGAAAGAACACCGCAATGATGAGCAGTTGTGCACTCAAGAGAATGACCTCAGGATCTGAATTGTACAAAGAAGGGAAGAAGCGATTGCCCAGCGCAAAAGTTAAGCCGGCCATCACCATAATTATACACACCAGCAAAAGTGCTACAAGACCAACTCGCCTTACGGCGTGTGCATCTTTCCGGCCCTGGGCATGCCCTATACGCACAGTAGCCGCTGCGCCAATTCCTGAGGCAGCCATATAAGAAATGGAGGCAAGACTGATAGCAATCTGGTGGGCTGCTAGCGGAAGAGCACCCAATTGCCCTATAAAAACCGCAGCAGTGGCAAATGCGCCTACTTCAAAGATGTATTGCAAACCGGAAGGTATGCCCAAGGCGAGAATTCTGCGTATCCGGGCCATTTCAAAGCGCCTAGGGAGCAGCTCAGTCCTGTAAATGACAAAGCGCAGATGGAGGGCCATGTAAGCGTACATGCTCAAGGCCATGAGGATTCTCGAGATCAAGGTAGCATAACCCGCTCCCATCAGTCCCATAGCAGGAAAGCCCCAATGCCCGTAAATCATGGCGTAATTCAGCGCCACATTGACCACATTGGCCCCTAGGCTAATGAGCATGGCGGGACGGGTATCTGATAATCCCTCCGCAAATTGTTTCAAGCTGAGAAAGATCATTAGTGGAAACAATCCGAGAATGAGCAATCCGAGATAGGGGAGTGCCAGCGTGATGACCTCCGGATCTTGTCCCATATGCACCGCCAAAGGCTTGATCAACCAGAGCACGGCCATCAAGGCAATA
>CAZDPF010000229.1:0-2763 GCA_964507215.1 uncultured Chryseobacterium sp.
AGGTGCTTATGCGCGTTTGTATGAGATGCAGTTTGCTGCAGCTGAAGAGCTTTAATACAAGCAAAGTCGAAGCGTTTTTTAGGCAGTTTTTCAAGGGGTCCTCTCTGCGACGTTTTGTTGGTTTTGTCATTCATCACTTGGAGCTGTCGTTCATCACTTTTGCCCTGCATTTGTGGGTTTGGTCATTGTATGTAGGCAGAGGGTACCGATACTTTTGCCCCGCCAAAGCCCCCCAATCATGTTAAAAGCTGGTCGAGTTTCATTCCTTCTTCTTTCCTTTTTGCTTTCCCTAATCGCCAATGCCCAACCACTACAATCTGTGGTGAAAGGGAGGGTGGTAGAGTCTGTTACAGGCTTTCCGCTTCCTGGGGCTAGCGTGCGCATTGAAGGAGCTCCCCAAGGTACAGTGAGTGACCAAGAGGGCTACTTCCGTATAGATGGTGTGGCAGTGGGCAGGATCACGGTATTGGTGAGTTTCATGGGTTTTGAGCCTGTGGTGATGAAAGACCTGCAGCTTTCACCTGCCAAAGAGCTGGTGCTTTCGGTATCTATGGATGAGGCCATGAATACCTTGCAGGAGGTAGAGGTTACTGCTGCTCAAAGTGCCGTTCGAACCAATAACGATTTGGTGCAGGTGAGTGGAAGATCTTTTTCTATTGAGGAAACGCAGCGCTTTGCAGGGGCGCGCCAAGATGTTTCGAGATTGGCCACCAACTTTGCGGGAGTGCGCGGTGCCAATGATGCCGTCAATGACATCGTGATTCGCGGCAATTCGCCTTATGGCTTGATTTGGCGCTTGCAAGGCATCGATATACCCAATCCCAATCACTTCGGCAGTTTTGGAGCTACCGGCGGTCCGGTGAGCATGCTCAACAACAACGTATTGGCCAATTCAGACTTTCTCACCGCTGCATTTCCGGCTGAATACGGCAATGGCGTTTCGGGTGTATTTGATCTGAAAATGCGAAACGGCAACGATGAGACCCATGAATTTTTAGGGCAAGTGGGCTTTAATGGTTTTGAATTCGGGGCAGAAGGGCCTATCAATCGAGAAAAACACGCTTCCTATTTGGTCAACTATCGATACAGCGTGCTTGGTTTTATGCAGGCCATCGGCATCGATTTCGGCACAGGAGCAGCATTGCCAGAATACCAGGATCTCAATTTTAAAGTGAATCTTCCCAACACCTCCCTCGGAAGTTTTGAGCTCTTTGGCTTAGGTGGCATTTCTAGCATTGACTTTCTTCCAAGTCAGAATGAGCCTGAAGGAGATGATCTCTACAATGACAGCAAGCAAGATGTGTACAACCGAGTGAATATGGGCGTGATCGGCCTCGGACATCGCATCCCGCTAAGCAGCAGAACCTTGCTGCATTCCACTTTGGCCTTCAGCGCGAGTCAGAATAAGAATGTAGTAGATACGCTCGATAACAATCGCCTTCCTCAAGCCAACTACCGCAATGATTTCATCAACAGAAAAACTACCGTGGCAACGCATATTCTATGGAAGATTGATGCACGAAATAGCTTGAAGTCAGGGGTCTTTCTGAACTTTATGAATTTCTCATTGCAAGATTCTGTAAATCATTATTACAGCCAAGAGGCCCAATTCAGATGGATGCCACTGCGCAATGAAGATGGGCAAACAGGCTTGCATCAGGCCTACACGCAATGGAAAGGACAGTTTGGTACGCAATGGAACGCCACTGCCGGGGTGCATTTCCAGTATTTCACCCTCAACGCCAAGTCTAGCGTAGAACCCCGCCTCGGGCTAAGCTATGCTGTGAATAGCCAACAGAAACTTAGCTTCGGTTACGGTTTACACGGACAATTGGCACCCATTATAACTTATTTTCTCTTGGAAGAATTGCCTGATGGTAGCACTGAACGCATCAATACCGATTTGGGATTTCTTAAAAGTCAGCACTATGTGCTAGGGTACGAAATACTCTTCAACCAACATCTGCGGTTCAAATCAGAGGCTTATTACCAGCGAATCAATCCTGCCGTGGTAGAAGTCAGTCCATCATATTGGTCAGCCCTCAACCTCGGCTCCTTTGACGGGGGAATACCTGATTCACTCACCACTGGTGGAAGTGGGTTTAACTATGGTTTGGAGTTCACTTTAGAGCAATTCATGCACAATGGTCTGTACTTTCTGAGCACCTTGAGTTTGTATCAATCAAAATACAAAGGCAGCAATGGAATAGAGCGCAATACAGCTTTCAACTCCAATTACATCTTCAATGTGGTTGGTGGTAAAGAGTTTGTGCTCAACAAAGAAGTAGAAGGCAAAACCCGGCACAGTTTGAGTTTTGATGGGAGTTTCAACTGGAGTGGTGGAGCCCGATATACCCCCTTGGACATTGCCGAGAGTGCCCGTACCGGACAAACCGTTTTGGATGAATCGCAAAGCTATGCGTCGCAATTTCCTGACTTTATCCGGCTGAATTTGCGAGTAGGTTATAAGATGCAAATGCAGAAGTGGACCCAAGAATTTGCTTTGGACGTGCAGAACATCACCAATCGGAAAAATCCGCTCTACGTGGCTTGGAATCCTGAAACGGGTGAAGAAGAATTCATCAATCAGTTAGGCCTTTTTCCTGTGATGCTCTATCGCGTGGAGTTTTAATTTCGGGCGAAATGCTTTAAACATGAATCAGGAAGAGCTCAGTCTATTGATAGACCTTCATTTAGGTGGAGAACGACAAGGTCCTGGAAGTACTGCCCATACCTTACGGGCGCTGAATGCCGTTGCTCTTG
>CAZDPF010000230.1:0-2526 GCA_964507215.1 uncultured Chryseobacterium sp.
CTCTCCAAAATCTTCGCATAATGCACCCTTCTCCCCATAAATATCCGTTGACCCGGTATTTCTTGATGGAGTTCTCAAGCATCTCCTTTAGCGACTTGCTTTTGACAAGGTTCTTCTTTGAACGAGCCTTGATCTCATCATTGAGCAGTTTTTTCAAAACCTCCAAGGCTACATTCTTATGCTCCATGTCTTTCAACTCCAATAGGAAGTCTTCTGAAAGAATAGAAATGTCAGGCTTCTTGATTCCAGCGGCATCGAATACATCAATCACTTGCTCTGAAACCAATGCCTGATCTATGACTTGGCGTATAGTAGTTTCTATTTCTTCGTCTGTCTTTCCTGAGCCGGTACTGTCAAATTTGGCCAAACGTGCCTTTACTGCTTGGAAGAATGAAACTTCATCTTTTACGTCCATGGCTTCCTCGTGCGGAACAGCGATGGCAAAGGCTTTAGAGAGAGCCGTCACTTCGTTGATGAAACGTTTTTTCCCATCGTCTAATCCGAGGATATGTTCTTCAGCCGCTAGAATTAAAGAGAGTTTTTGGCCAGTTTCTGCTTGGAAGTAGTCTTCATATGGAAAACCAAGGAACATTTGAGAAACCACTTCTAGTTTCTCAAGCATGAGTGCAACTGCTTGTGCTTGAGCAATAGTAGGATCACCTTTTCCGCCTGCATCTGAGTAGAAGGAGAGGGCTTTCTTGAGATCAGAAGCTATACCTAGATAATCTACTACCAGCCCGCCTGGTTTGTCTTTGTACACACGGTTTACCCGAGCTATGGCCTGCATCAAATTGTGTCCCTTCATGGGCTTATCGATATAGAGGGTGTGCATGCTGGGGGCATCAAAACCAGTGAGCCACATGTCCCGAACGATTACCAATTTCAGTTCATCTTCGGGGTCCTTCATGCGATCCGCGAGCATTCTTCGCTGTTGCTTGGTGGTGTGATGCTTTTGCATGGCGGGTCCATCAGAAGACGACGCGGTCATTACTATTTTGATCACTCCTTTGTCCAGATCATCCGAATGCCATTCAGGTTTGAGTTGAATAATGGCATCATACAAATCAGCCGCAATTCTTCGCGACATGGCCACAATCATGCCTTTGCCTTCAAAGACTTCTTGGCGTTGACTGAAGTGCTGGATGATATCGTTGGCCACATTCTCTATTCGGTTCTCACTCCCGATCAATGCCTCCAACTGTGTCCATTTGCCTTTTGCCTTTTGGGTATCGGTTAGATCACCATCTTCCAGCTCCGCGTCTAGTTCCTCAACGAGTTTTCTGCCCTCTTCGCTCAGGTTTACTTTGGCTAGGCGACTTTCATAAAAGATTCTAACGGTGGCGCCATCTTCTACCGCTTGGGCAATGTCATAGACATCAATGTAATTGCCAAAAACAGCAGGGGTGTTTACATCGGTGCTTTCTATGGGTGTGCCCGTGAAGCCAATGTAGGTAGCATTGGGCAGGGCATCTCGCATGTATTTGGCAAAGCCGTAAACGGTTTTCTTTCCGATTACATTGCCATGTTCGTCTTTCTCGTCAACCGTTTTGGCCTTGAAGCCATATTGCGTACGGTGGGCTTCATCAGCGATTACAACGATATTATCTCTCTGGGAAAGCGTTTCGTAGACATTGCCCTCTTCCGGGGAGAATTTCTGAATGGTGGTGAAGATGACTCCGCCGGAAGCCACTTTCAGTTTCTCTTTCAGTTCGCTGCGGTTTTCAATCTGCTTGGGTTCTTGGCGAAGCAGTTGAGTAGAGGATGCGAAGGTGTCGAAGAGTTGGTCGTCAAGGTCATTGCGGTCTGTAATAACCACAACGGTAGGATTGTCTAAGGCGAGCACAATCTTGCCTGTGAAGAATACCATAGACAGCGATTTTCCACTGCCTTGGGTATGCCACACTACGCCACCTTTACGGTCGCCAGTGGGTTGTGTTAGCACATCAGGTAGGCCATATTCTTCTGGCGACTCTTGTACACCTCCTTCCTCCTTAGATGATGCTATCAACGAATGTTGAAAATTCCCCACCCTTGGAGGGGTGCCCTTTAGGGCGGGGTGGTCGTAAAGCCATTCCATTAACTCCCCCATCCTCTTCAACACTTCCTCTACAGGAATGTGAATTACCGTAAGACCTAGTGATTCAAGGAATGCATCACGTTCCGCGTCATAATCGACTTTGTCATCGTGACTGCTTCCGTCAATTTCAATAACAACTTGGCAATTGGCGCAATAAAAGTCTACGATGTAATTGCCAATGATTTTCTGTCTGTCAAAATCAAGACCCTTGAATTGCTTGTTTTTGACTTGATTCCAAAAAAGTACTTCTGAAAGGTTTCCTGCTTTACGAAGTTCCCTTGCGCGATTTTTAAGATTGGGGTTGTAGGGGAGGGAGAAGTAGTTGGCAGAGGCTCTCTTGACCACCCCGTCATCTCCCTTTGGTCGATGCCACCCCTCCTTGGGAGGGGAATTTACCACCCCGTCATCTCCCTTTGGTCGATGCCACCCCTCCTTGGGAGGGGAATTTA
>CAZDPF010000230.1:2626-2757 GCA_964507215.1 uncultured Chryseobacterium sp.
CTACCCCGTCATCTCCCTTTGGTCCATTCCACCCCTTCTGAGAAGGGGAATGGCCTGTAGCGCGCAGGGTTGACTCTACCGCACGATTAACGGCATAGTACTGATGGTAAGCTGCAAGTTTTTTGACGGTA
>CAZDPF010000231.1:0-2712 GCA_964507215.1 uncultured Chryseobacterium sp.
AATAATCAAGGGCAAAGGGCGCTCTTTACAATACCGCAGGGCTTGCAAATACGCTTCATCTGCTTGCAAAAGACTGTCTTGTTCAATTTCAGTCAAAAGCTGTTCGATACGTTCATTCCATGGAAGATCAGCTACTGATCTGAACACCAATGGCGCACTTTCGCGCACAGCTACAAGTTCTCTTTCTAACTGATCTTCAGGTTTGAGAAGGGAAAAATCGATAGGTGAAACCAGGTCCGGATACACCCAGGGTCTGCCTTTCTGGTACTCGTAAGGAAAAGCGTGATAGTTCGGATAAAGCAAAGTGAGCAATACCAATGTGAGCAAGAAAAGAAACAGCCGAAGAAATAATCGGTTATGTTTAGAGGCTTTTTCCAGAAGGTTGCGCTGTTCCATGCGTTAAAAATAGTGCGGGTAGCGCCTCCAAAGAGAAAATGCATCTTTGAACATAAACAAGTTGTTATGACAGACGATAAAGTGTTGAAGGCTTTCCAGCAAAAGAACTGGAATGAAATCAAGACCAATGACTCTTGGGCCATCTTCAAAATCATGAGTGAATTTGTTGAAGGCTACGAAAATTTATCACGTATTGGTCCGTGTGTCACCATCTTCGGCAGTGCAAGAACCAAAGAAACGGAAGTCAATTACCAATTGGCGCAAAAGATTGCTTTCGATCTCACCAGAAAGGGTTACGGCATCATCACCGGAGGAGGTCCGGGTATCATGGAAGCCGGCAATCGAGGGGCCTCTGAAGGAAAAGGGACTTCGGTTGGACTCAATATTGAACTACCGTTCGAGCAAAACAGCAATGTGTACATAGACAAAGACAAGAACCTGCATTTTGATTACTTCTTTGTGCGCAAGGTGATGTTTATGAAATATTCTCAAGGCTTTGTGGTGATGCCGGGGGGATTTGGTACGCTGGATGAATTGTTTGAAGCCTTGACACTGATTCAAACGGACAAAATCGGGCGATTCCCCATTATTTTAGTGGGAAGAGATTTTTGGAATGGACTCATCGATTGGCTCAAAGAGAAAGTGCTGAAAGATTATGGGAATATCTCTGCTGAGGATTTGCACATTTTCCGAACAGCTGACACTTCTGAAGAAGTAACAGAAATTATTGATGAATTCTACAGCCGTTACTTATTGAAGCCCAACTTCTAATCTGGAGCAAAAAAAGAAGCCGTCTCAATACTGGGGCGGCTTTTTCTTTTCAAAATAAATTAGATCGTGAATGGTGACCACCAGCGGAACCGAACATTTGGTAGGCGCTGTATTGCTGGTACAATGAAGGATGTCTAACTGGTAATCCACTGCCCATTTGGGAAGCAGTTTTTGCTCCCAAATTGGATAGGAAGCACCTTGGGTAATCACTTGAAAGTTTTTACCCACCTTCAAGCAATCGTTGTCTTCCCCTGCGTAGGTAAAAATGAAGTACTCGTTCTCTTGGTCGAGGGCACTCAATTGGTGGATCAGTTCTAGTGCAACAAAATCCATCCCGTGTTTATGGGGCCTAAAAACGCGTTGCGCTTCAATTCCTATTCGCATCATTTCAATGTGTTACGTTCCACCACACCCCACGCAAAAAAGGACTGATTAAGTCCCACTCACGCTTCAAAACAAAAAACAACAAGTTCTTGGGCATGCTTATGAAGGTGAAGAAAAGCATAGAGGCCATGCGTTCCCAGAAATCGAAGTTGCGCCGTGCAAAGAGCAGTCGGTTGCGGGTGAGGTAATAGGTTTTGAGCGGACTGTTCTTCCCCGTAGAGACTGACTCTTTATGGTGTACTAGACTTTGGCCGACGTATAAAATTTGATAGCCCGCTTTTTGAATACGATGACACCAATCTAACTCTTCATAGTACAAGAAATAGTCGTCGAACATCAATCCAACCTCCTCCATCACCTTTCGAGGAACAATCATGGCGGCCCCGTGGATGTAGGCGGTCAATCGCGATTCTAAGTATTGCCCTGTGTCTTGTTGATTCCATCCGATGCCACTGTTGCGAATGGTAAACGGGTTCATGGGCGTACTACCTGCATACTGAATGAGACCGGGATGATCATAAAAATGAATGCGCGGGCTGGCCATTCCCACTTTGGGATATTCTTGAAAGACCCGAAGCAAGGGCTCCAAAAAATCAGGTTCTACCTCCACATCGTTATTGATGAACAGTACAAACTCGCCAGAACACTTGGCTAAACCGAAATTGTTTCCTCCTGCAAAACCCAAGTTCTTGCCCGTAGCCAAATAGATGATTTCCGGATAACGCAGCGGAATGATAGCCGGATTATCTCTTTCAGATCCATTGTCTACCACCACAATTTCAATATTCGGATAGCTGATTCTCCGCAAGGATTGAATCAACTGACAAGTCACCTCTGCTTGGTTAAAATTGACTGTGAGAATACTTACCAGCGGTGGTCCGGACATGGGTAAAAAATTATTCCATCAAATGTAGGGCAATCAAGACCTATTATCAGGGCTTATCTTCCTACTTTTGAAGCATGAAACAACGATTTCTGCTTTTGCTCTTTTTCTTTGTTTTTGGGGAAATGAGCGCTCAGGTTAGAAGAAATGCGCCATTGCTCAGTTTTTCTAGTGTGCCCATTGGGGTGCTCGAGGAAGGGGTAACCGGTTGGGTTCGTACCACCAACGGACAGTGGATCAGCGAAGAAGGCGTGATCCCTAAGCGCTTCTCTTCTTTT
>CAZDPF010000232.1:0-2712 GCA_964507215.1 uncultured Chryseobacterium sp.
AAATGTGGAATAATGCAGGAGGTAGCGCAACCGAAAGCCGGCTTTCCAACCGTGGCCAATGGCAGTAACACCTGCTACTTGACTGCCGCTCTCTACGCTTTCTTCAAACAAGTGCAGACCGTATCCAAGAGAGGGTATGAAAATCCATGACGATTCATCATCGCTGATTTGCCAACCTGCACCTAGGCTGAAGGTGGTAAGGTTGATGTCTTGGCCAGGGGAGAGCTTTTTCTCCAGTTGTAAACTGTCATTTAATTGACTGAAGCGCGTGATCACCTGAAGATCAAAATCAAAGAGATCCGCTTTGCAGTAGGCCACAGAAAAGTTGAAACCCAAACTGGGCCCCACAGTATTCTCGAGGGTTCCGGCGTAGAGGGAGGTGTTTAGACCTGCGCTGATAGACCAATAGTTCTCTTGAAAAATGCGTGTGGGATAGCCAAAAATTTGTCCTTGCAATGCAGGAGTCAAGCCACCGATACCAAGTACAAAAAGTACTGTAAGGAACCATCGTGCTGAAAGAAGGCCGTTTCGCATCTGGGTGATCAAGCTTTGCTCTAAGACTCTCTTGAAGAATGAAGCGCTGCTTGGTTCAGAGACCTTGTGGAGGTTTGGAAAAACACTACTTGGTGCTGCGTAAGCTGAGCGCGTCAATGGTGCTACGCAAGGTCTCTAAATCCATAGATTCCAAAGTGATGTCAACCGTTCCGTTGCCCAGTACCAGCCGCTGATGGCCAAATGCAGGCTGTCCGTTGCGGTATTCCAATGCGAGTACTACAGCCTCTGCTCCTTTGGGTACGCCCGAAAAAGCAAATTGTTGTCCATCCCGATTCGCATCCAGCATAATGTTTCTGCCGGGGAGGAAGAGTTTCACATCACGGTCTTTGGACACGGTCAGATTCAGCTGAATGCTCACTCTTTCGGTCAGGGGCACTTCGTAGAATTCATCCACATTGGCCCAGCCCCATTCGCTGCGTTGGAAGGCATAGTACTGTAGATCGTTGTACCGAAGATCGCCTTCTAAATAGCGCGCTTTGATGTCTTCGGCCAGTCGGGTACGGAAAACCTCCATGAGGGCTTCATGGCTATTCACCCCGTTGGCTTCATAAAGTGGAACTTCAAGCGATTGCAAAAGAGCAGGAAGGTCTTCGGCTCCATAATAGTGCATCATACGCGCCAACTCAGCACAGATTACGTCGCGGTCGAGCTTGCTTTCCTTGAGCTTTTGGCTAAAAGCATCTTCGGGTGCTTTCTTAAAGCCGAAGAAGCGATTGATTTTACAGAAAAAGAGCGGACAATCATCTTGATCGGTATTACAAAGCGCATCGGAACAAGTGGCGATGTAATCCATAGGAATGCGATTGAGTCCGACCGATGAAGGAGAACGCCAATCCATGAGACTGTCTGCCCCTGAGCGATGACCTTCAAACACTTGAGCGCGGGCCAGAAACTGGTCGGAAGGCACAAAAAATGCCGGCAACGAAAGCTTGTCGATTTGCAGCACTTGGCCATTTTGGGTAGCGCGCAAGTAGAGCATGCCCCCGGTGCGCAAGAAGCGATTGCCAGACTGGGTAGACATATTCATTTTGAGCATGTCATTGGGTCGAAGCAATTCTTGCACTTCTAAGACGATTTCCCCTTCTGCAGCGAGATTTAAAAATGCTGAATCAGGAAGATAGATGACCGTACCATTCTGACATCTCAGCAGGGTATCGGCACCTGGACGAATGTGAAATTCCTGAGGAGTCAATCGCAAAAGCGCATAGAGATCAGCGATGCTTGTGCTGGAAAGCAACTGCTGGGCTTGTAAAAAATGGATAGCAACATCTACTCTCCGCATTTGGTCATAACTGAGTCCTTGCGCATGCATTTCCATGGAAAATTTTTCGCCAAAACCAATGGCGTGCATGATGGAATCTGGAACGCCCCATTCAGCAAGTAAATTCGCCACTTCCTTGGCCCGTTGAGCAGAAAGCCATTGGTTGTATCGATAGTTCCCTGTAGGGTCGCTGTAGCCCTCCAAGTCTACCCTGTGAAAGCGGATTTCTGGCAAGCTATCAGGCCTTTGTGTCAATGCGAGCACATCGGCTTTCATCCCTGCCAATTCAGATTCGGAAGGCGTTCGGGCTTCAAGCCCAAATAGCAGGCTGTATCCTAAGCTTTTCTCTTTCCAGGTCTCTAAAGGCGCTTCCTGTGCCGTTGCCATGGACTGAATAAGGAGCGTAAAACCCAGAAAAAGAGCAATTCGAACTGGTGTCACTTTATTTTTTGCATTTGAAGCGAATCTACGGGAAAATGAGATAGTGAGAAGCTAGAAACCAGATGACCTCTGTCTTCTTCCTATTGCCTCACCCCCCGGCCCCCTCTCCGGATTCTCTCGGAGAGGGGGAGTAGAAACCAAAACTCCCTCTCCCGGAAACAGGGAGAGGGTAGGGGTGAGGGCATAACACAAGCCTCTGTCATCATCCTATCGCCTCACCCCCGGCCCCCTCTCCAGATTCTCTCGGAGAGGGGGAGGTTATGTGAAATAGAGACTTAGTAGAGACGCAATTTATTGCGTCTTGGATACAAATACATTCTCCAGAGCCGCAATAAATTGCGCCTCTACGACATCCATTCCAGGTTCGTTTGATTGGAAATGGTTGTTGATGAAGGAAATATGTTGGGGCGAAAGATTTTACGCCCCTACGACGTCTGGCCTCTGGCTTCTGGCTT
>CAZDPF010000233.1:0-2681 GCA_964507215.1 uncultured Chryseobacterium sp.
TCCTCCCTTCGCCACGATCTGTCTGACGACTTCCTCAAGCTACGCCTGAACAATGCACATGGGTATGATCGCATTGCCGGCTACTTTAGTTCTTCTTTGCTCGAAGTGGCTGGTGAAGCCCTGCACACCGTGAAAGGAGCTATACGTATTGTCTGCAATTCTGATCTCAATCCTGAAGACGTTCAAAGTGCACGATATGCCGCCATGGCTATGGGGCGTGAATGGAAGCACTTTGCGGACTCTATTCTCGATAAAGCCACCCCTGAACGCTTTCTGCAATTGGCAGAATTGTTACACAGCCAACGCCTGCAGGTACGCGTCTTGCCCAATGAGCGATTTGGCCTCATTCACGGAAAAGCAGGGGTAATCACTTTAGCGGATGGCACCAAGACCTCTTTTCTAGGCAGTGTGAATGAAAGCATGAACGGCTGGAAGCGCAATTACGAATTGCTCTGGGAAGATTCTTCAGAAGAAGCCGTTGCCTGGGTACAGCAAGAATTTGATCGTTTGTGGAGAGACCCTTTTGCACGCCCCTTGGCCGCAGTAGTGCTAGAGGATGTCACACGCATTGCCCGCCGTAAACTTGTATCAATAGACGACTGGCGTAAATTAGAAGCGCCCGCTGCCGCCATTGTAGAGAGCCCAGTCTTCAGAAAAGAATTTGGCCTTTGGGCGCATCAGAAGTATTTCATTGACCTGGCTTACCGCGATCATATCTCAGGAAAAGGTGCGCGCTATGTGTTGGCTGATATGGTAGGTCTTGGTAAGACCGTGCAATTGGCACTTTCAGCGCAATTGATGGCGCTCTGGGGAAATAAGCCCATTTTGGTTATCGCACCAAAGACGCTCATCTGGCAATGGCAAGATGAACTATTGAATCTGCTGGATATGCCCTCAGCCGTTTGGGATGGCAAGCAATGGACAGACGAAGAAGGTATTTCCTATCCCAATCTTGATAAGGAAGATGCAATTGTGCAATGTCCTAGACGAGTGGGCATTATCAGCCAAGGCCTGATCACGTCCGGTAGTGATGTGGTTCAAAAACTGTTGCAATACCAATATGAGTGCGTAATAGTAGACGAAAGCCATCGTGCTCGCAGAAAGAATCTCAAGAAAGACGGCGAAGATGAAAAGGCAGAGCCGAACAATCTCATGCGCTTCCTAACTGAATTGGCGTCAAAAACCAAAAGCATGCTATTGGCTACTGCCACGCCTGTACAACTGTATCCTATTGAAGCCTATGACCTCTTAGATATCCTTAGTCATGGCAATGAGCATGTGCTAGGCAATGAATGGTCTCGATGGAGAAATAACAAAAAAGCACTTTTTCAATGGGTGATGGGAAAAGAACCTCATTTACTCGAAGAAGAGATGGTGTTCGAATATCTGCGGAACCCTTTTCCGCCAGCCAAAGAAGATGAACGGAGTTTTGGGCTCGTTAGACGTAACAATGATATTCCCGATGCTCAAGGAGTACTAACGTTTGAACAACTCAATAAACTGCGACCTATTGAGCGCAAATCGCTGCTTGACAAAGAAGAGGTGCTTTTTACCCAGCACAATCCTTTCCTTAGACATATCATTCGGCGAACTCGTTCTTTTTTAGAGAATGAAATTGATCCTGAAACAGGGGAAACTTATCTACAAAAGGTTGAGGTAGCCTTATTTGGCGAAGGAGAACGAGAGGCGATCTTGTTAGAAGGCACCTTGCTGGATGCTTATGAAACCACCGAGCAATTCTGCAAAGTACTCGGAAAACGGATGAAGTCAGCGGGTTTCATGCGCACCTTATTGCTCAAACGCTTGGGAAGCTCCATAGAAGCCGGAATGAATACCACCCGCAAGCTCATTAATAAAGCCCAGGGCATCTGGGAAGAGGAAGAAGAACAAGAAGAGCAGGATCAGCGTCAGAGTCTTACACGTGACATGACAGACGAAGAGCTCAATCTATTGTTGAAGGTTTTGCATCTCTTAGAAACCTATGAGGCCTTTGATCCGAAGTACATTCAGGTAAAGAAATTATTGAATGAAGGAGTTTCAAGTGACCCTAAGCCATGGCGTGAATGGGGTTGTATTCTGTTCAGTCAGTATTTTGACACGGCACAGTACATGGCGAAGCGTTATTCAGAAGAGCACAAAGAATGGGAGGTAGGCCTCTATGCCGGTGGCGATAAGAGCGGAATTTACATAGGTGGAAAGTGGATAAGACACAGCAAAGAGTATTTGAAAAAACGCGTGAGAGATGGTGGTTTGAAGATATTATTTGGTACGGATGCCGCTAGCGAAGGACTGAACTTGCAACGCTTGGGGACGCTGATCAATATAGACTTGCCTTGGAACCCTACCCGTTTAGAACAGCGAAAAGGCCGCATTCAGCGCATAGGTCAACTGCGCGATACGGTATACATATTCAATATGCGCTACAAAGACAGTGTTGAAGACCGTGTGCATGGCTTATTATCTGAAAGATTGAAAGGCATTCACGATTTATTTGGGCAGCTACCAGACGTGCTAGAAGATGTATGGGTAAATGTGGCTCTAGGCGAAAAAGAAGAAGCTGAAAAACTGATAAGGAGTATAGCCATTGCCCATCCCTTTGAGATAAAATACAACCGTGTAGAGAACATCCCCTGGGAGCGATACGAGCAGGTACTGAATGAAGAAGAACGTAAAGAGACACT
>CAZDPF010000234.1:0-2607 GCA_964507215.1 uncultured Chryseobacterium sp.
ATTTGGATTTCAGCGAGGCCAGTAGGGTAGAAAATATCCGCCGCATTGGAGAAGTGAGCAAATTGATGCTCGATGCCGGGGTGATGGTGCTCACCGCTTTTATCTCGCCTTTTCGTGCTGATCGGCAAGCGGTGAAAGATTTGGTGGGGGCTGATCGCTTTGTGGAAATCCATGTAGACTGTCCGGTAGAAGAATGCGAAAAACGCGATGTGAAAGGCTTATATAAAAAAGCCAGAGCAGGGGAGATCTCCAATTTTACCGGCATCACCTCCCCATTTGAAATTCCAGAGAACCCCGATGTACGGGTGCAAACCCACTTGAACGACATCGATACGTGTACGAATATCATCCTAGACTACCTTAAAAACCAAGACGCATGAGCAGCTACCTTCTCACGCACCTGAAGGAACTGGAGGCCGAGTCGATCTACGTGATCCGCGAGGTTTATGCCCAGTTTGACAATCCGGCCATTCTCTTTTCCGGCGGAAAAGACTCTATTGTGGTCACCCATCTGGCCCGCAAAGCCTTTGCGCCGGCCAAGATCCCCTTCCCTTTGGTGCACATTGACACCGGCCACAACTTCCCAGAAACCATGGAGTTTCGCGACAATCTAATGCAGCGTATCGGCGCAAGATTGGTAGTGGGCAGTGTGCAAGATTCTATCAATCAGGGCAGAGTTAAAGAAGAAACTGGCAAGAATGCCAGTAGAAATGCTTTGCAAACTACCACCCTGCTCGATACCATCGAGAAGCACAAATTTGATGCAGCCATGGGGGGTGCGCGCAGAGACGAAGAAAAGGCAAGAGCCAAAGAGCGCTTCTTTAGTCACCGCGACGACTTCGGCCAGTGGGACCCCAAGAACCAGCGTCCTGAACTGTGGAACATCTTCAACGGTAAAAAGAACATGGGCGAACACTTCCGGGTATTCCCCATTTCCAACTGGACTGAAATGGATGTGTGGCAGTATATCCTCATGGAGAACATCGAGATTCCCAGTCTCTATATCGCCCATGAGCGCGACGTGATTTGGAGAGACAATTCATGGCTGCCTGTATCAGAATTCATCACGCTTCGTCCGGGCGAGGAAGTAGTGCGCAAGAAAGTGCGCTTCCGCACCTTGGGAGACATCACCATTACCGGTGGTGTAGAATCTGACGCAGATACCTTGGAGAAAATCATTGAAGAAGTAGCAGCTTCTCGCAATACCGAGCGCGGCATGCGTGCCGATGACAAGCGAAGCGAAACTTCTATGGAAGACCGCAAGAAACAAGGCTATTTCTAACCCATTAAGACGAAAGAAAATGTCGAAAGGATATTTAGATATGGAGTTGCTACGCTTCACTACAGCGGGTAGTGTAGACGATGGCAAAAGCACCCTCATTGGTCGATTGCTGTATGATTCAAAATCGATCTTTGAAGACCAGATTGAGCAAGTAAAGGCCACCTCAGAGCGCAAAGGGCTGCAGCATGTAGACCTCAGTTTGCTCACCGATGGATTGCGCGATGAGCGGGAGCAAGGCATTACCATTGACGTGGCCTACCGCTATTTTGCTACACCCAAGCGCAAGTTCATTATTGCTGATACTCCCGGCCATATTCAGTACACCCGCAATATGGTGACCGGAGCTTCTACGGCCAACTTGGCCCTGATTCTGGTAGATGCGCGCAATGGGGTTATTGAACAAACGCGCCGCCACAGCTACATAGCCAGTCTTTTGCAAATTCCTCACTTGATTGTGTGTATCAACAAGATGGATTTGGTAGACTACAAGCAAGAGGCTTTTGATAAGATTGTGAAGGAGTACGAGGAGTTTGCTGCCAAGTTGGATGTAAGCGACATTCGTTTTATTCCTATCAGCGCCTTGCATGGCGACAATGTGGTGGATCGCTCGAAGAATATGGAATGGTACCAAGGTTCCACCCTTCTGTATTCATTGGAAACCATTCACATTGGTTCAGACCAGAACCATATTGATGCCCGTTTCCCAGTGCAAACCGTTATTCGTCCGCACAGCGATGAGTACCATGACTATCGCGGCTACGCTGGTCGTGTAGCTGGCGGAATCTTCCGTCCCGGCGACCAAGTAGTGGTGCAGCCTTCTGGCTTTAAGTCGAAGGTAAAAAGCATTGATACCTTGAACGGCCCCATCAATGAAGCTTTTCCTCCCATGTCTGTGACTCTTACTTTGGAGGATGACATCGACATCAGTCGTGGCGATATGATTGTACGGGAGAACAATCCTCCCCGGGTTACGCAAGACTTGGAAGTGATGTTGTGTTGGTTGAACACCAATCCGATGCAACTGGGCGGCAAGTATGTGTTAAGGCATACCACCAATGAATGTCGCGCCATGATCAAGGATGTAGTGTACAAGATGGACATCAACAATTTGACGCGCAACGAAGGCGATAAGAGTGCGGGTACGAATGACATTGTGAAGGTGCACCTGCGCACTACCAAGCCTGTTATTCACGACTCTTACCGCAGGAACAGGCAAACCGGCAGCTTGATATTGGTAGATGAGACTACCAATGAAACAGTAGCTGCAGGCATGATTGTCTGATATTTTGCGCACTGAATAACCACCAAGGCCCTGCTCGAAAGAG
>CAZDPF010000235.1:0-2585 GCA_964507215.1 uncultured Chryseobacterium sp.
GAAGGCATGTATGGCATGCATGTTCATGAGGCCGTGGTTGAGAATGAAGAAGAAGAAACGGGCATTTCTATTCACTACGTCACCGCTGATTACGACGAAGGGGAAGTGGTCTTTCAAGATTCTGTTGAAATCGATCCGGACGACTCTCCAGAAGATGTTGCTGGGAAAGTACAAGAGCTCGAACATCGGCATTACCCCTCTGTTATTGAGTGGGTTTTGACCGAGATGGACGAATGATTGAGGTCTTTACGGATGGTTCCTCTAGGGGCAATCCGGGTCCGGGTGGATACGGCGTGGTGCTAAAGGCCGGAGCGCATTACAAAGAGCTCTCCGAAGGCTTTCGGCTCACCACCAATAATCGCATGGAACTCTTGGCGGTAATTGTGGCTTTGGAAGCGTTAAAGCAACCGGGCCATCGGGTTCATATTACCTCAGACTCTAAGTATGTGATAGATGCGGTAGTGAAAGGATGGGTTTTTGGCTGGGAGAAGAAAGACTTTGCCAAGAAGATGAACCCTGATCTTTGGAGAAGATTCCTCAAAGTCTACCGCAAGCATCAGGTGCAATTTCAGTGGATCAAAGGCCACAATGGCCACAAAGAAAACGAACGCTGCGATGCGCTCGCTGTGCAGGCAGCTTTAAACGGGCCGCTGCAAGTTGATTACGGTTACGAACAGTTGTGAAGTTGACCCTTTTGTTTTTCCCATCGCATCCCCAGGGAAAGTAAAATCCCCAACCACTTAATGAATGCCTTCCCACCAGGGGGTAAACCCACTGGATTCGGAAGTTAAATTGTTCAACGCCCCGATCTGTGGGGTGAAAAGGGTAAAATTAAAGGGGGCGGCTGCATACAAGCGACTAATTTCTCGCAGGGGTTCGTCCCATGGGTGCATGGCCAGAACAAATTTTGATGAGTGCACCGGAAAGAGCTGCTTTGCTTGGAGATCTTTTGCCGCCGCCAACACTTCCTCGGGGTGCATGTGAATCTCTCGCCAGGCGGCGTTATACTGTCCGTTATCGAGTATCACCAGATCGATTGGACCAAACCGATCACCTATTTCTTGAAAGAAGGGTCCGTACCCACTGTCTCCTCCTGCATAAATTTTCATGCTTCGCCCTTCAATCAAATACGACGCCCAAAGGGTGTTCTTGGCATTGAACCCCCTGCCTGAAAAATGACGGGCCGGCAAAGTGTGAATGCGCAAATGAGCATTGATTGATAATTGCTCGTTCCAATCTTGTTCAGTTACTTGGGTAGTGTCGTATCCCCAATGTAAAAAGTGGCTTCCCACGCCTAAGCCACAGATCACCTGCTTTACTTTGGGTTGAAGGGCCAGAATGGTTTTATAGTCAAGGTGGTCATAATGGTCGTGGCTGATAAGTAAAACATCAATGGCGGGAAGATCATCAACACCATATCGATCAGTTCCATCAAAGGCTGTTACCGTGCCCGGAAGGGGAGATGCTTTGCCACTCAACACAGGATCTACCAAAATGCGCACGCCGTCGAGCTGAAGGAAGTACGAAGAGTGACCAAACCAAACAAGGGCATCTTTTTCTGGCGGCAGGCTGAGTAGATCCACTTTGGAGGATGGCAATGGCACCGATGGGCGCAACCTTGGGTGGGAAGTAAAAAACTGCGCTTTGATCACACTCCAAATAGAATATCCTTCGGTTAAATCAGGCGTGTGGATAAGATTCTTGAATTTTCCATTGTGGTACTGAGCAGAGCGTGCCAACGCTTCTTTTGCCCGACCAGTGGGTGCTTTACCAAATTGATCTTGACGCATATACAAAATGGTAATCAACACCAAGGCCAACACAAGGCCCAAAAGAATGATCATCAGCCGTTTGATTAGTTGTTTCAATTGCTTCATGCAATGGCCAAACTAGTGGGCTGTCATCATCTGCAGCAACACATCCGCCATTTTACGATCATTGCTCAGCCTGGGAAGTTTGTTTTGACCGCCCAACTTACCGATGGACTTCATATAGTTGGGAAAGAGATCTCGCGCTACAGGATGAACAACGCATTCTCTCAATATTTTTCCTTTAATAAGATCGTTGTAATAGGTGTTTTTCTCGCGCAAGGCCATATCCAGCACGTGCATAAAAACCTCTAAATCTTCAGGTTCTTGGTCGAAGGCCACAAACCACTCATGATAAGGTGCGCCTTCAGCCGGATTCACTTGCGGAGCCACTGTAAACTCCAAAACACGACAGCCAGTGACCGAGCAGGCCTTTTCCATCGCCCATTCTACCTCGCTTCCAATGACATGCTCGCCAAAAGCAGAAATGTAATGTGCAATTCTGCCCGTGACTTTGATGCGATAAGGACGAAGGGAAACAAACTCAATGGTGTCGCCTATCAAATAAGACCACAAGCCGGCATTGGTAGTCAGCAAAATGGCATACCGTTGTCCTTTTTGTACCTCAGCTAGTGAAAGGCGAGTAGGCCGTTCTTCGTGCACCTCTTCTAAGGGTACAAACTCGTAATAAATGCCGTGATTGGCCAAGAGAAGCAAGCCTTCTTTGCCACTGAAATCATTATACGCTATAAAACCCTCGCTGGCCGGGTAGGTCTG
>CAZDPF010000236.1:0-2577 GCA_964507215.1 uncultured Chryseobacterium sp.
GGTTAACATAATATAAATTATAGATTGAAATAATTGATTAAAATCTTCACGCCAACAACTCACTCATGCAGGTCGAGCATCTCGAATGCATTGCCACAATGCGAACAGTAATTCGCCTGATCGTCTAACGACTGCTTTCCACAAAATGAGCAGTTCTTGGAATCTCTTGCAATCGATTCTATAGATTCGTCTTTCTCCGATGGTTCTTTCCTCAAAAACTCAGCGGTTACCAATCCTGTGGGAACTGCAATAATGGCATAACCCATCAACATAATGGCACTGGCTAAAATTTGACCCAGAACCGTTTGAGGAACTATATCGCCAAAACCCACAGTAGTCAATGTGACAATTGACCAATAAATACTCATGGGAATACTGCTAAAATGAGTGTCATCAGATTGTCCCTCAATTAAATACATTAAAGTTCCTAAAATAGTGACCAGCACCAATACAGCCGAAATAAACACTGCAATCTTGTACATGCTGGCCTTCAAAGCCAAAACAATAATCCGGGCTTCGCGGATATAGCGCCCCATTTTCAGGATTCTAAAAATGCGAAGCACGCGCAATAATCGAATAACCAGTAAACTCTCACTTCCTGGTATAAAAAGACTGAGATACGTAGGAACAGTTGACAACAAGTCTATTAGCCCAAAGAAGCTAAAGACATAGCTCCAACGCTTTTCACTCACCCAAACTCTGGCCAAATACTCAATACTGAACAATAGCGTCAATCCCCATTCTACCCGCACAAACCAATAGCCATACGCCCGCTGTAAACTTGGTACACTGGCCAACAGCACAACGGTTACTGACTATATAATGGCCACGATGAGCACCACATCAAAAGCTTTCCCCGCCCACGTCTCTGTTCCAAATACAATGGTGTGTACTTTTTTTCTCCAGTTCAGTGTGGTCTCAACTTGAATTGATTTTTCGAGCGATGAAGGTTCAGGCTTTGTCATGGACTGCATAAATACGATCGGAAACTTAACATAGAATCCTGAGCAATCTCATATGCCAGAAGTGATTTTACCTCTAATATCGTAGAAGAAATCAATCTCCCCCATGAAAAACCAAGTGGTTTTTTTTCCCTGTGACTTTTCAGCATTGGCGCAACACACCCTACAGGAATTGGTATTGTGGCAAGGTGCAAAAATGAAAGAGCTGATTATTTTTCACGTAGCCGCAAGAACGGAATCATCTGGAATAGTAAAACGTAAAACCCCTGATGAGTTATTTCATGACTTAAAGGCTGCGATTCCTGAACTCGACAAAATTCCCCATCATTTTGAATGGGTGCATGGAATTTCTGAAGATCAAATCATTCAAAGAGCGCATGATATTCAAATTGATTGGATGGTGATGCCTTCCAAGGGCGCCAAAGGCCTTGAGCATTTGTGGGGCAGCCGAAGCGAGCGCATTTTAAGAGAAACCTCTATGCCGGCCATTATCATCCCGCCCAAGAGTGTGCTTCACTCAATGACCAAAATAGCATTTGCCACTGATTTCCAGCAAGATATTAACGAGGGAATGCTGTTGCCACTCCTTGATTTGTTAGACAGCACCGGTGCAGAACTAGATGTGATCAGCGTGAATTTGGCGCATAAAGACCTGAGTATGAGTCAGCGTATTAATAAGCGACATCTCAAAAATAAATTGAGACACCTCTCCCCTTCCTTCAATACCCACATGCACAAAGGCGCTATATCTACCGGATTGAGCGACTACTGCAAGCAAAATCAGGTGGATATGCTTTGTATACAGTCTAAAATATCAGGGGGCATTAGCAGACTCTGGGAAGAAAGTATCTCCCAAAGTGTATTGCTTGAAGCCCGATTGCCGATCATGGTGCTTAAGTAATTGGTGATGAAGGATTACGAAAATTTAGAAAAACTCACTGATCTGCTGTACAACAATGGTATTGCCAAAGCTCAAGAAGAGGCTGATCGACTCATTGTACAGGCAGAAATTGAAGCCAAGAAAATTGTACAAGAAGCGGAGAAACAAGCCCGCGAACTGATTGAATCGGCCAAGCGAGAATCTGCAGAGCTAATGAAAAGTACTGCTTCAGAATTGCAACTAAAAGCGCGAAGAGTCATTCATGATACCCAATCTGCCATTGAAAACCAATTACTTAAGAATGCCGTAGAAAAGCCCCTCTCACAAACTTTAACATCTCCCGAATTCTACAAAGAGATCATCTTAGAATTGGCCCGATCTTCTGAATTCAGCAAGGGAAAGGTTTGGCTTCCCAAAGCGCAAGAAGAAGCGTTAGGCAGTTTTCTCGAGGGTCAAATTGCCGAAGAAATGCAACAAATTGAGTGTCATTTTGCACCAGACATCTCCAAAGGATTTAAAATCAAGCTCTCAGGAAAGAAGTACTACTTCAGCTTCGAAGAAATGGACTTTGTCAATTATTTCCACCAACAATTAACTGAACGAACCAAGGAGATTCTCTTCAACCAATAGCATGGCACTGTATTTCTATTTGCTCAGCAGCTTGCCAGACTTCCATCTGCCGATAAGAACCGAGCAGTTAGATGAAAATATCAATACAATATTACAAAATATTAC
>CAZDPF010000237.1:0-2556 GCA_964507215.1 uncultured Chryseobacterium sp.
CCCATGGTGTCGCGCTCGATGCGGTATTCCATGATGAACGGATTTTGTGCAAAGGTAGGGGGCGAAAAGCGAGGGGGAAACCCAATTTACCTTACTTTTGACGGCAAATACCGCAGGCATGTTCGTTCAACTTCTGGGCTTTTTCATCTTCCTGTTCATCCTCCTCATGGGCTTCTCTATGCTGATTTTCCTCGGTGGCTTCGTGGGCTATTGGATCACGCTGAACATGTTAGAGAAAATCAATCCCAAGCTGGCCTACAAAATCATCGGCCACAAAGAGTAAGTAACAACTGCGTTACTTCTTTACTTTTTCCGAAGGTAGATTTCTACTGGTGCTCCACTAAAATCAAAGTGCTCCCTCAGTTTGCGCTCTAAAAAGCGCTTGTAGGGATCTTTGACGTATTGGGGCAAATTGGCGAAGAATACAAACTGTGGATAGGCTGTAGGCAACTGGGTGATGTACTTGATCTTGATGTATTTCCCTTTGTAGGCTGGAGGGGGATTGCTTTCAATAATGGGAAGCAAGATTTCGTTTAAGCGGGAAGTGGGAATGCGTTGTTTTCTGCGTTCGTATACCGCTACGCCTTCTTCTAAAGCTTTGAGCAAGCGCTGCTTTTTCAGCGCCGAAACATAAAGAATAGGAATGTCCATGGCCGGAGCGATTCGCTCTTCAATCAGGCGAGTCATGGCCTTGTGGGTATTGGTTTCTTTTTCTACCAGATCCCATTTATTCACCAGAATCACTATGCCTTTGTGGTTCTTATCAGCCAGGTGGAAGATGTTGAGGTCTTGGGTTTCAAAGCCGCGTTCACCATCGATCAACAAGAAACATACATCCGCACTTTCTATTGAACGGATGGAGCGCATGACCGAATAGAACTCTAGATCTTCATGCACTTTGGTTTTCTTCCGCAGTCCGGCGGTGTCTACCAAGATGAAATCATGATTGAACTGCCGATAACGGGTGTGGATGGAGTCACGAGTGGTTCCAGCGATTTCCGTCACAATATTGCGTTCTTGTCCGGTAAGCGCATTGATGAAAGACGACTTACCCACATTGGGTCTACCGATGACCGCAAACTTGGGAAGATGGCTTTCGTCTTCTTCTTCTGCCTCGGGCATGTCTGCAATGACGCGATCGAGCAGTTCACCGGTTCCGCTGCCGTTATTGGCGGAAATAGAAAAGTATTCTTCCACGCCCAACTCATAGAACTCAGTAGCATCGGCATGTTTGGCGGTGGTATCCACCTTGTTGACCACCAGATAAACTGGTTTGGTTCCGCGCCGCAGTAGTTGGGCAATTTCTTTGTCGGTAGGATGAAGACCTTCCAGCGCATCTACCACAAATAGAATGGCGTTGGCTTCATCAATGGCCAGTTCCACCTGCCGTCTGATCTCCTCCTCAAAAATATCATCGCTACCAGTTACATAGCCGCCGGTGTCAATGACCGAGAATTCCCGTCCGTTCCAATCTGAACGACCGTAGTGCCGATCGCGGGTGACCCCCGCCACCGAGTCTACAATGGCGTCTTTGCGTTGAATCAATCGGTTGAATAAGGTAGACTTGCCAACATTGGGTCTGCCTACAATCGCTAGAATATTGCCCATGGGGAGGATTATGGTTGATAACCAAAGCGACGAAGTTGGCGGTCGTTGCCGCGCCAATCTTTGCTCACTTTGATGTAAAGGTCGAGGAAGATGGGTTGATCAAAAAAGTGTTGCAGTTCTTTTCGCGATCGATCTGCAAGTCTTTGCAGAGCTTTTCCTTGGTGACCGATGAGGATGCCTTTTTGACTGTCGCGCGCCACGTGAATAATGGCTCTGATCTCCAGTCTTTTCGGAGTTTCTTTAAAGGAGTCTACTTCTACCTCACAGGAATAGGGCACTTCTTTGTCGTAAAGCTGCAAGATTTGCTCGCGGATGATTTCGGAAGTAAAAAAGCGTTCTGTGCGGTCTGTGAGGGCCTCGCGATCAAACCAAGCCGGACCTTCGGGAAGCAGTTGCAACAAGCGATCAAACAAATAGCCAGTGTTGAACTCCTTTAAAGCAGAAAGCGGAATGATTTCGGCTTTGGGAAATTGCTCGATCCAATACTGATTGAGCTTTTCTAGCTGTTCTTGGTCGATGAGATCAATCTTATTGATTACCAGCAGCAAGGGTGCCTGGTGTTGATTGAGGCGTTCTTGGAATCGCTCGTCTTTGAGCAATTGTTGGTGTGGTTCGGTGACGTAGAGGAGGATATCTGCATCTTCAAAAGCCGATTGCACGAAGGTCATCATGCGCTCTTGAAGGGCATAAGCCGGTTGGATGATGCCTGGTGTATCGCTGAATACCATTTGGAAATCATCGCCATTCACAATCCCGAAGATGCGATGCCGAGTGGTTTGGGCTTTGGAAGTAATGATGGAAAGCCTTTGACCAACCAAGGCATTCATGAGGGTCGACTTCCCCACATTGGGATTGCCGATGATATTGACGAAACCGCTTTTCACACGACAAAGGTCGTTATTTGTCAGTTCATAAAATCGTATTACATTTGCCGTCCCATAACGCGGG
>CAZDPF010000238.1:0-2546 GCA_964507215.1 uncultured Chryseobacterium sp.
ATTGGTTAAAGCATCGAGTCCGGCCCCGTGAATAACCTTGATCACCGCACTGTTGTGAATGGCTTGTTGAGGTATATGGTAATAGACATTTAACGGTCTATCTGATTGTTCCGGACTCCATGTAAAGGTGTATACACCAGAACCATAGGTTTGCAAACTGCCAGGTTCATGAGCCGGAGGTGTTTCGTTCTTATAACAAGCGGTCAACAGCAGAATAAGGCTGATTAGCAATCTTTTCATAGCAGTGATGCAGATTGAAGCAATTGGCTCATTTGGGCAATTTTAGATTTCAACACTGGCGGCCTGGCGCTGGAGTAGCCCAGAATGAGTCCTTGTTGAGGCGTGTCGGCCACATAGCATTTGCTCAAAGAGTGGGTAGAGATATGTCCTTTGTTTAAAACCTTCACCAAGGTTTGATCGTCTTGCTCTTCCAACGGATAGGCCAAGGCATGCAGGCTATGCGGGATGAGTTGAAGCTGCATGCGGCCTTGAAAATGCCGGTTAAATTCTTTCTCAAACAGCAGTTGCCGCTCTTGGGCTACATCCCGAACTGCTTTGATATGGGTATACAAATGCTTCTTTTCCATGAATTGGTTAAACACCAGCTGTAGGGAGGGTGGCAAGAATCGATGGGAATGCTTCATAAAAGCTTCCAGCGGTTTCACCAGATAGGGTGGCGCAACCATATACCCAATTCGAATAGCCGGGTGAAGGATGCGGTTGAATGTGCCCAAGAATACCGTGCGTTGCCCTTGGTCAAGCGAATACATAGAAGGCAAATTTCCCCTACTTCGGTTGATCTCGTGCTCATAGTCGTTTTCAATAATCACCGCCTTTCGGCTTTGTGCCCA
The DNA here is from genome assembly GCA_964507215.1 of uncultured Chryseobacterium sp. Classification (GTDB taxonomy): domain Bacteria; phylum Bacteroidota; class Bacteroidia; order Flavobacteriales; family Schleiferiaceae; genus RFXV01. The sequence continues at coordinate 852 of CAZDPF010000238.1, forward strand.
ATCCAGCAATTGCTCTCGTCTTTTGAGCGAAAGCGTTGCACCAAAAGGGTAGTGGCAAGACGGAGTGAGATGTAAAAGTTTGATGGAGGCCTCTCGCGGAAGCGCTTCGGGAATAAGTCCTTCTTCATCCGTAGGAATGCCGTGCAACTGCGCACGCAGGCTGCGAAAGATGGTGTGAACATTGGGGAAGGTGGGATTTTCAACAACCACCCCATCACCAGGATTGATCAAGCTGCTTCCAATCAGAAAGAGCGATTGCACGGAACCGGAAACAATAAAAACCTGTTCAGCCTCGCAGCGGATACCCCGGCTCAAAGCCAGATAGGCAGCAATATGTTGCCGAAGTTGCCGAAGCCCTGCAGATGGCGAATAATTCAATTCTGATGAGCGAATTTGTCTCCAGTAGAGATTGCTCAGGCTCTTCCATTGGTTCACCGGAAAAATGTCTAGAGGAGGTAGTCCCGGACGGAAGGCGATAGATTTCTCTTCTGTGCTATTCATGAAGTGCACATTGTTGAGAAAGGCTTGCCCCATGTCTGATAAGCCCGGAAAAGCTTGCAGATCGAGCGGCTGAATGAGTTTGCTCTTCTCTTTTTGCAATCCTGCGCGTATACGATGCCCTGAGCCTACCTTGGCATCTAGATAACCCTCCACAGACAGCAGTTCGTAGGCCTTTACCACAGTGCTGCGCGAAACAGACATGCTTTGAGCCAGCGCTCGTGTGGGCGGCAAAAACTCACCGGCAGGGAATTCCAATGAGGCTATTCCTTTGCGAATCACCTCATAGAGTATTATGTATCGCTTTTCAGCAGGCCGTTTGGCCAACTGTTCTTCGTAGAGTTCTTGTATTCGCTTGCTGAGCACAGACAGGTTGGGCTTCTCGGTTGAACGAATCTAGGGCCATTTACAAAGCTGTAGAGGGCTGGTTTAATTGGACTGCATATTCAGAGGAGATTGGCCCGCTTGGCCTTGCTGAATTAACTCGTGCTTAGTGTGCTAACATCATCAATCTCAAAGGTCCAGATGAAAAAAATGTACACCCTCTTCGGCTTGCTCTGTTTATTGCAGTTCAGCCATGCCCAAATGATCATTAATGAAGTGTTGTATGACCCTTCTAACGCTGCCTTAGATGGCGACGCGAATGGCGATGGCAGCTATTCTCAAACGGAAGATGAATTTATTGAGTTGGTCAACACCGATGTGTATGATTTTGATTTGAGTGGATACCAAATTTGGGATGACACCTTATCTGGGCAGTTGCGTTACACCTTTCCCTCGGGTACCATTGTGCCTCCTGGTGGAGCGGTAGTGGTTTTTGGTGGGGGCGTGCCGAATGGCAGTTTTGGAGGAGCAGTGGTACTTACCGCCAGTGCGAGTGCCAATGGTTTGAGTTTGAATAACAGTGGGGAAGTCATCACCATCAAGAACAGCCTCGGACAGTTTGTAGCCAGTTTTGATAGCGATGCGCTTTCAGACAATCCGATTGAGAGCTATACCCGCAATGCCGATATTACTGGGGCTTTCGAGCAACACAGTGCGAATACCGCCTTGTTGTTTTCTCCTGGCACACGGATCGACGGAACGGCTTTCAACACCACCTTCGTTTCTCCTCCTCCGGCATTGGCCTACACCCCAGTGAGTATCAATGAAGTAGTGTATGTCCCTTCCACTGGCGCCTTGGATGGCGATGCCAAT
>CAZDPF010000239.1:0-2541 GCA_964507215.1 uncultured Chryseobacterium sp.
GTTACCAGTAGCACTCTCGAACTGTCGTTGTCTTCTGTATTCTCAATGGTGATTTTATAGAATGAAACCGCCCCTACATCGCCAGCCATTCGGAAGACATAGTTGGTATCTCTTACGCCCGGTTTCTTGCGCACAACCACATCACTGCTGTCGCCGGTGCTGCTCATGAAAGTAAGCTGAGGAGCTGTCAATCCATTGAATAGAGGAATGTTATCCAGGTCGAAAATGCCTTCATAGATGCCTGGCTCTATTCTGAACTGCACATGGTTTTCCATACCTCTGGTGCGCAGAGCGCGAACTGCGTCTTGCAAATGATTGTAATCTGCCAGTGGACTTGCGCCTACCCTTACAATGCCTCCCATAGGTCTTTGAATGGGGAGCGGCACCGTACCTTTTTCCAGCATTCCTCTTTGAACACTGAAGAAACCTCCTGTGCGTCCTGGGCTATTGAGATCTTCTCTATTGGCTGATTGGATGCTGCGGAAGACGAAGCGAAGTCCATACCCATCCACATCTTGCGCAATGGCACGTGCAACCGTTTCTGCACTCGGATTGGGCAGGCAATCGCACAGATCATCCAACCATTCCAAGGTATCTAGCGGTGTGTATTCGGTGATGGCCCCGATGCTGTCAAACAAGTAGCCATATTTATTGAAGCGGATGTTCAATCGGGTCATGGGCATTTCTCCTCGGAAGAGCGGAAAGCCATCTAGCAGTATGGTGTAATGAGAGTGTACCACAGAAACGGAGTCATTCAGCTGCTCTAAGCGCTTCCTGTAACGCCGGGTTTCGAAGCCGCTGTTGTATTGCCAATCTTCTTGATCACCCCGGATGTCATCGCCCAAATCGATTGGTGTAAACCTAACTTGCAAGTCGCTCCACGTATAGCCATTGGCTTGCAGGGCTGCAGCGGTTTGCGGAAATCCTTGTGCAAAACCATCTCCACGCAAACCTGCATCCACTGTAGTGTCTATATAATCATAATCGCTGGTGGCCAAATAATAATAGGCCGTGTCAATGGAGTTGGTAGGCGTTCCTACTGGAAGTTCGTGTCCCTTGCCTATTGGCTCAAAGTGATTGTTGGTGTGGGTATTGAAGGCCACAATGCCGGAGAAATCTTGTCCTGCGCCTTCGATGCCAATAAATGCAGCAGCGGGAGCCGGATAGTTGGCGTACCAACGCTCGATGCCTTGGGTGGTAGCCAACCATATTTCTGCATCGCCTGGCGTAAAATCCATGTTCACAATTTGGGCATGGTACAATTGTCCAGCGCTCACTACAGAAAGCGTTGATTGCTTCTTCGCGAAGGCGTAATAGCTAGCGGGATCACCATTGTAAGTAGTGGGGCGGATGCTTTCCAGCTTGTACGCACCATTTGCAGCGTGGGAAGATTGCTCTACGGTTGTCCAGAATTCTCCGGTCTGGCTTCGGAACACCTCATAGGTGAAATCGGGAAGGTTGGTGTAAATGTTGTCAAAGGAGTACCCCCCATAAGTCCAACCCTGATAGTCAGCAATCATGGTGTTGGCATTGCTGGCAAAGTTGGCGTTGTCAATGTAATAAATTCCCCCACCCACGGTAGAAACGTACAATCGATCGGTGGCATCGCGCATGGCCACAATTTTTCTTGGCTGATAGAAGATGCGCAGCGCATCTGCCCATGGGGCATCGCTCAAATGCCAATTGCTCCAGCTGTTGTTCACGGGATCGAACTGTCTAACGCAGGCCCACCCCATAAATCCACCGCCTGTGGCCGTGTTGTGTTGGCTCGCTACCATCACTGGATGGCCGGCATTATTAATATCGAGAGAAATGATATTGTCTGCCTGGCGTGTTTGGCCATTGCGATAAGGAACAGCTGGCGGATTGAAGGTGGTGAAATTGCCGGCTGCTGTCATTCTAACAAGACCGGCCGCGCAACCAAACCAGAGATTACCAGCGGGGTCTTCTACCATATCGAGTACGGAGCCCATATTGGGGAAGTTGCCCGCAGAAGAATGGAAGCTGTTCCAGTTGCTTCCATCAAACATAATCACGGGTGGTGCGTAGCTCATATCCGGATTGGAAACAGAGGAATAATGCGGTAGAAACCAAATCCGGCCGCTATTGTCTTCATAAATGCGATCAAAACGGTAGTCTTCATTTCCATCATAAGTAAAGCTCAGGTTAGATACAGTAGGGGCTTGGCTGAGATCGGGATAAGACCAATTGCCTTGGGCATCTCGAAAGCTAATGGGCCTGGCGCTGTTGTAGCTTACAGCCGGAGTATAGCCAGTATGGGTTACCCAAACCGTTCCATTAGAAGCCAAAAGCACATCGGTACAGCCGTTGTTGCCCAAGCCATCGGCAGTGGTAATACTTTCAACGGTATTTAGGCTTTGTGCAAAAGCGTAAGGGCTCAGAAACAGAAAGAGCAGCAAGCTCCAAAGCTTGACGGCCCTATTGATGTTGCGGGAAAAAGCGGAAGGACGCGTTCTCATGATACAAGTCTTTGATTGATTTGAATTCAAAACTCCTGATCACGCGAAGGCTGCCCTAATG
>CAZDPF010000240.1:0-2517 GCA_964507215.1 uncultured Chryseobacterium sp.
AAAGATGTGGAGTATGTGGTGATGGACAACAAGGTGAAGATTGTTGATGAGCAAACTGGCCGTATCATGGAAGGCCGTCGCTATTCTGACGGTCTCCACCAAGCCATAGAAGCCAAAGAGAACGTAAAGATTGAGGCGGCTACGCAAACCTATGCCACCATCACTTTGCAGAACTACTTCCGCATGTACCAAAAGCTCTCGGGTATGACGGGTACAGCCGAAACGGAAGCGGGAGAATTCTGGGATATCTACAAGTTGGAAGTGGTGGTTATCCCCACCAACAGACCCATTGTGCGCGACGACCGCGAAGATTTGGTGTACAAAACCAAACGCGAGAAATTCAACGCGGTGATTGAAGAAATAGTGCAGCTTACCCAAGCGGGAAGACCGGTTTTGGTAGGTACCACCAGCGTAGAAATCTCTGAATTGCTGAGCCGCTCGCTCAAGCTTCGGAAGATTCACCACAATGTGCTGAACGCTAAACTGCACCAGAAAGAAGCCGAAATTGTGGCTGAAGCTGGTCGGCCAGGTACGGTAACCATTGCCACCAACATGGCGGGCAGGGGAACAGATATCAAGCTCACCGACGAAGCCAAAGCCGCCGGTGGACTGGCCATTATTGGTACGGAACGCCATGATTCAAGACGTGTAGACCGGCAGTTGCGCGGTAGATCAGGTCGCCAAGGTGATCCGGGTAGCTCGCAGTTCTTCGTATCGCTCGAAGACAATTTGATGCGCTTGTTTGGTTCAGAACGCATTGCCGGACTGATGGACCGCATGGGGTTGAAAGAAGGCGAAGTGATTCAGCACAGCATGGTCACCAAGAGCATTGAACGCGCCCAGAAGAAGGTAGAAGAGAACAACTTCGGCATTCGAAAGCGTTTGCTGGAGTATGATGATGTGATGAATAGCCAGCGGGAGGTGATTTACAGTAGAAGACGCAATGCGCTCTTTGGAGACAAACTCGCGTCTGACCTCGCCAATATGGTCTATGATACTGCTGGGGCCATTGCAGAAAGCTATACCGCCTCTAAGCGTATTGATGAATTGCGATTTGCCGTTTTCCGCGTTTTCGCCCTCGATCTCAATACCACGGAAGACGAACTCAAGCGAATGAATGCGCAGGAGTTGGGCGATTGGATTTACGACCGTGCCATGGCCCATTACCAAGAGCGCAACCAGCGCATTGCCCAGATGGCTTGGCCGGTGATTCGCAATGTGTACGAAAATCAGCGTGCACAATATGAGAACATCGTGGTGCCTTTTACAGATGGCGCCAAGATGCTAAATGTGGTCACCAATCTTGACCGGGCTTATGCCAGCGAAGGCAAAGAAGTGGTGCATGATTTTGAAAAGGGCATCACCTTGGCCTTGATTGATGATGAGTGGAAAGACCATCTGCGTAAACTCGACGATCTGAAGCAGTATGTTCAGGGTGCTGTATACGAGCAGAAAGATCCGTTGTTGATTTACAAGTTTGAGTCTTTTGAGCTCTTCAAGAGCATGGTGCAGAAGATGAACCAAGAGGTGTTGTCTTTCCTTTTCAAAGGAAGCATCCCCATGCAGGGCAATCAGCCTCCTGTACGCCAAGCAACGCCAGCGCCAAGAAGACAAGAGCAACTGTCTACATCAGGACCCGGGGCGCCTGAAGCTCCTTCCGCCCAAGGCAGAAGACCGGTGGCCCCAGCAAAGCCAGTAGTGAAAGACAAGAAGTACGGACGAAACGACATGGTGACCATTCGCAATGTGGCTTCTGGTGAGACCAAGTCGGTCAAGTTCAAAGTAGCGGAACCCCTCATTGAAGGCAACCAATGGATACTGGAAGATTAATGAAGCAGGTTGTAGGGCTGGTCTTCCTAGTTTTTGCTGCGCTGGCTTGTCAGCCCACCACCTCCTCCAACGAAGCTTGCCGGGCGGCCAACACCGATAAGACCTTGCTAAAGGGAGAGGTGAAAGAGCCGGCCTATCAGAATATCCTTTTGGCTTTTATAGAGCAAGCCGGTTTAGAGAAAGTACGCTACTACTTTGAACGCCGCGGGGCCAAAGGAAGACTGATATTGCGCTGCGAGGGTCCAGATTTCTGTGGATGGCTCATTGTGGAAGTGCCGAAGGAAGATGATATCACTTCGCGTTTGCAGAATGAAAGCGGTTACGGCGGTGCTGAGATTGAAAAGTTGGAGTTTACCCAAGACGGTGATCGTGCGATCTGGCTACGTGCCGGTGCGATCATCGACTGATGGCTATGCCAAGCAGGTAAGGAAAATGGGATCTGTCAAAGCCTCTTTTTTTCTGGCTGTTCATCTTGTTATGCGGAGGCTGCGAAAAAGGTCCAGACTGTATTCCCATTGGCGCCTGTTGGACCAGTCCTGATCCCGGTCCCTGTTCAGCCGCCATTATCAAGTACTACTATGATCCGGTTGCCAAAGCGTGTAAAAGCTTTGTGTGGGGTGGCTGTGGAGGAAGAGTTCCTTTTGATACCCTAGAAGAATGCGAAGTGTGCAAATGCGGGAATTGAAA
>CAZDPF010000241.1:0-2515 GCA_964507215.1 uncultured Chryseobacterium sp.
GTAAGGCCCAGAAATACGAGTACAATGCCAAATGTTGTCATCAATATTGAATTAGTGATGGGTCTAAAATAATGAGTCCCTCTCGCTTTTACTCATCGGTTACATTAAATTAATCCACACGCTAATTTGCTTTGACTGCAGTTCCTGCCAGTTGTTCAAAAAAGGTAAATTTCGCCAGTTTTGAAAGAGAATAACCTCCACGTACTGCACCTTCGAAATATGTTCAGTAGAAGTTGCATACAACTGATTGAGCGACAAATAGCTGAAATGCCTTTCGTCACTTGGATGAAAGTGCAACTAGGCCAGATTCGATTTCGTCTCAAGGAAGAAGGAGCTCTTAGCCAGGTAGTTCAAGTACTTGAGCAAATGGGTTATCCTCCAATTCAAAACGCTGAGGTGATACTTGTAGAACGGGCCAAAACTGCCGCCATTGAATTAATCTTCTTGGCCAATAACAGCAACTCACTCATTCGCAATTCGGATTACATCGCTGACAAACTAGGGCAGCCCTATGATCGCATCAGCAGGCTCTTCAGCAAACATTGCGGTATCACCTTGGAGCGCTACATCCTTTTGCTCAAGATGGAAAAAACCAAAGAACTGCTGCTGAACGGAGAATATACTTTAAGTGAAATCTCCTTTTTACTGGGCTACTCCAGCGTACAGTACCTCAGCCGACAATTCAAACAGATTTGTGGCCTCACCGTTAGTGAATTTCTAGAAGATCCATCGCGCTGCCCGCGAAAAGCCGTGGAAGAATTGATCTATTACTAACCTGCTCGAAATCTTACACAAGTCTTTCAGAAAAGTGTAACGGCCTCTCCTGCGGAAGTTCTTAGTCTTGTGGGGTAGCTAATGTTAAACCTTTAAACGGGGTTTGCATCCTACATCCACAGCCTAAAGCCTCATGCGATGTCTCTCAAGAAAAACCTGGCGGTCAGCGAAAGCGGATTCCTTTTTAATCCGTCAACTGGAGATTCTTATTCCCTCAATCCCATAGGAGCAGAATTACTGCATTTGTTGCAACAAGGACAAAGTGATGAAGAAATAATAGTCTTCATCCTAGACAACTACATGATTGATCGCGACACTGCAGAGAAAGATCTGTACGATTTCAAACGCTCGCTTCGCGCCCACAAACTCATGAGCGATGAATGAACTCCCCACCTACCACATTGCGGTTACCGGTCTCAACGCCATTGACAGTCCAGGACCAGGCATTGCGGTTATTCGCATGTTACGCGAGGCCAAGCGTTTTAAGGTGCGCATTATAGGCTTGAGTTACGAATCACTAGAACCGGGCATTTACATGCATGACCTGGTAGACAAAACCTATCAACTTCCCTATCCAAGTGCAGGACAACAAGCGCTATTCAACCGTTTGGCCTACATCAATACACAAGAAAATCTTCATTTCTTATTTCCCAACTTCGATGCAGAATTATTCAACTATATCAAGTTAAAAGGACGCATCGAAAGCGAACTCAACATTCGGATGATGCTTCCTACCCAAGAGCAGTTTGAAGCACGTCACAAGGTGAATTTGAATAAGTACGGAGAAACGCACCAACTTCCTGTACCCAAAAGTCACATGGTTTTCAATCCGGCTGAAATAGCTCCATTGGCAGATGAACTTGGCTATCCACTGGTGGTAAAAGGACAATTTTATGATGCCAAAGTGGCCTATAGCCTCGATCAAGCCGCATCGCATTTCCACAAAATTCAGGCGCAATGGGGCCTCCCCATTTTATTACAAGAGTTTATTCGCGGAAGTGAAGTAAATGTTTGTGGGGTAGGCGATGGAAAAGGAAATCTCTTAGGAGCGGTACCCATGCGGAAGCTCTACATCACGGATAAGGGAAAAGCCTGGAGCGGTGTAACCATTGAAGATGATGAGCTTATGCGCATGACAAGGAAGATGGTAGAGAACACCCATTGGAGCGGCCCCTTTGAGTTGGAAGTAATGAAAACCACCGAAGGGCAGTACTACCTCATTGAAATAAATCCGCGCTTTCCGGCATGGTGCTATCTCACCGTAGGTGCAGGACAAAATCAAGCAGAAGCCTTAGTGAATGCTTCAATGGGAGAAGAAGTGAGCGAGATGACCCATTATGAAACCGGAAAAATGTTCATCCGCTACTCCTACGATATGATAGTGAACATGAATGAGTTTGAGAAGATCAGCACTTTGGGAGAACTATGAAAGCTACCACCATGGATAAGAAACAATATGAAAGGCCCATCATCAGGCCGTTGAATACTGGTCTCATGAACAAATTTGGCACCCGCACTGAGTGGGAGCCTGTCACCCACTTAGACGGGAAGGCCGTGAAAGACTTACTGGCGCAGTATGGCAGTCCGCTCTTTGTGTATTCAGAGCAAAAAATGCGCGACAACTACCGCGCAGCCAAGAAAGCTTTTGAGACCCGCTACCCCAAAGTGCAGTTCGCTTGGAGCTATAAAACCTGCTATCTCAATGCCATCTGCCAAGTGTATCACCAAGAAGGCTCCTGGG
>CAZDPF010000242.1:0-2515 GCA_964507215.1 uncultured Chryseobacterium sp.
GTAAGGCCCAGAAATACGAGTACAATGCCAAATGTTGTCATCAATATTGAATTAGCGATGGGTCTAAAATAATGAGTCCCACCCGCTTTTACTCATTGGTTACAATAAATTAATCCACACGCTAATTTGCTTTGAACGCAATTCCTGTCGATTATTCAAAAAAGGTAAATTTCGCCAGTTTTGAAAGAGAATAGCCTTCACGTACTGCACCTTCGAAATATGCTCAGCAGAAGTTGCATACAACTGATTGAGCGACAAATGGCTGAAATGCCTTTGGTCACTTGGTTTAAAGTGCAGCTAGGCCAGATTCGATTTCGTCTCAAAGAAGAAGGAGCCCTTAGCCAGGTAGTTCAAGTACTTGAGCAAATGGGTTATCCTCCCATTCAAAACGCTGAGGTGATACTTGTAGAACGGGCCAAAACTGCCGCCATTGAATTAATCTTCTTGGCCAATAACAGCAACTCACTCATTCGCAATTCAGACTACATCGCAGACAAACTTGGTCAAGCCTATGACCGCATTAGCAGGCTCTTCAGCAAGCACTGTGGCATCACTTTGGAGCGGTATATACTCCTGCTCAAAATGGAGAAAACCAAAGAACTGCTGTTGGGAAGGGAATATTCTTTAAGTGAAATCTCCTTTTTATTGGGCTACTCCAGTGTTCAGTACCTCAGCCGACAATTCAAGCAGATTTGTGGTCTGACCGTGAGTGAATTTCTGGACGATCCAACGCGCTGCCCTCGAAAAGCCGTGGAAGAATTGATCCATTGCTGATCCGATCGAAATCTTGCACAAGTCTTTCAGAATAGTGTGATAGCCTCGTCTTCTGACTTAACTAGACTTGTACTGTAGTAGGTGTTAAACCTTTTGTCGCGGTTTGCATCCTACATCCACAGCCTAAAGCCTCATGCGATGTCTCTCAAGAAAAACCTGGCGGTCAGCGAAAGCGGATTCCTTTTTAATCCGTCAACTGGAGATTCTTATTCCCTCAATCCCATAGGAGCAGAATTACTGCATTTGTTGCAACAAGGACAAAGTGATGAAGAAATAATAGTCTTCATCCTAGACAACTACATGATTGATCGCGACACTGCAGAGAAAGATCTGTACGATTTCAAACGCTCGCTTCGCGCCCACAAACTCATGAGCGATGAATGAACTCCCCACCTACCACATTGCGGTTACCGGTCTCAACGCCATTGACAGTCCAGGACCAGGCATTGCGGTTATTCGCATGTTACGCGAGGCCAAGCGTTTTAAGGTGCGCATTATAGGCTTGAGTTACGAATCACTAGAACCGGGCATTTACATGCATGACCTGGTAGACAAAACCTATCAACTTCCCTATCCAAGTGCAGGACAACAAGCGCTATTCAACCGTTTGGCCTACATCAATACACAAGAAAATCTTCATTTCTTATTTCCCAACTTCGATGCAGAATTATTCAACTATATCAAGTTAAAAGGACGCATCGAAAGCGAACTCAACATTCGGATGATGCTTCCTACCCAAGAGCAGTTTGAAGCACGTCACAAGGTGAATTTGAATAAGTACGGAGAAACGCACCAACTTCCTGTACCCAAAAGTCACATGGTTTTCAATCCGGCTGAAATAGCTCCATTGGCAGATGAACTTGGCTATCCACTGGTGGTAAAAGGACAATTTTATGATGCCAAAGTGGCCTATAGCCTCGATCAAGCCGCATCGCATTTCCACAAAATTCAGGCGCAATGGGGCCTCCCCATTTTATTACAAGAGTTTATTCGCGGAAGTGAAGTAAATGTTTGTGGGGTAGGCGATGGAAAGGGAAATCTCCTCGGAGCTGTGCCCATGCGAAAGCTCTATATCACTGACAAAGGCAAAGCGTGGAGTGGGGTAACCATTGAAGATGACGAGCTTATGCGTATGACGAGAGAGATGGTGGCGCGCACACAATGGAGTGGGCCATTTGAATTAGAAGTGATGAAAACCACCGAAGGGCAGTACTACCTCATTGAAATTAATCCGCGCTTTCCGGCATGGTGCTATCTCACCGTAGGTGCCGGACAAAATCAGGCAGAAGCCTTAGTGAATGCGTCAATGGGAGAAGAAGTGAGTGAAATGACCCATTATGAAACCGGAAAGATGTTCATCCGCTACGCTTATGATATGATTGTGAACATGAAGGAGTTTGAGCAAATCAGCACTTTAGGAGAACTATGAAACCTACCACCATGGAGAAGAAACAATATGAAAGGCCTATCATCAGGCCGTTGAATACTGGCTTGATGAACAAATTTGGCACCCGCACAGAATGGGAACCCGTGACCCATTTAGACGGAGTGGCCGTTAAAGACCTGCTGGCACAGTATGGCAGTCCGCTATTTGTGTATTCTGAGCAGAAGATGCGCGACAACTACCGGGCGGCCAAGAAAGCTTTTGAAACGCGCTATCCAAAAGTGCAGTTTGCTTGGAGTTACAAAACCTGCTATCTCAATGCCATCTGCCAAGTGTATCACCAAGAAGGCTCCTGGG
>CAZDPF010000243.1:0-2476 GCA_964507215.1 uncultured Chryseobacterium sp.
CTATTTGGATGGTAGGATATGTAAAATCAATGGCAGTTGCAGCTTGCGCTGGTTGAATAGTATTGGCAATACTGGCAATCAAAGGATCTGAAGTACTGCGCTCAATTAGTGCTACCAAGTTCAGAGTTGCACTGAGCTCGTTTCTTCCTGGACGAATTCCTTTGGGCAATTCATTTAATACTACTCTTCCTCTTGCATCAGTGGACACCTGATTGGGGCGCAATCGATAAGCTTCTAGATGAAGAAAAACAGGAGCGTTGACCAATGGCCTTGCATCATGACTCAAAAGTTGAAAGCCTAATAAATCTCTTGGCAGTACAGTACCAATCCTCCATTCCAATACACGAGTATTTGGGATTACAGAAACTCCGCGAACGGCAGAAGACAGATCGGCGAAGAGACGATTTCCAAGAAAATCTTGTGCTCCATCAATTTCAACGCGGAGGTCTTCATTCCAGAAATCATGTACGTCCTCTAAAGCTTTTAAATAACTCTCAATAGCCAGAATGTCATTGCCTTGGTTCAAAAAGCCTTGTGCTTCTTTTCGGTGAAAAAGGGCCAATTCAATAGCCTTTTGTTTCCTACGCTCTTTGTCTATTGCGTATTGCTCTTTGTCTAAGAAGTACATTACCCAATAACGACGATCATCTTCATAAATGCCAGCCACTTCATAACCAGACAGTTGTTCTGCTGTACGGGTTTTTACACTGGACTGAAAGTTTTCTCGGTAGTTTTCATTGTCTTCCATTTGATAGAGCAAAGAGCTACCTGATATATTGATGGAAATTTCACTTGCGAGATCGCTCAAAGCCTGGTTTTTGGCCTGTATCTGATGGTCAGAGCCACTGCTGAGTTTTACGGCAGATCCAATACCGATGTACACATCTTGCCGAAACGGGCGCGCTTTCACCCATTCAGGACGTGGGTCTGGAGGGGGCAAGTTTTCACTTGAAGTCTTTTTGCTTCCACCACAAGCACTCAAAATCCCAGCTAGGGAGACAAAAGTTAGGGCAACCCATAGACGCATAAGCATCTTATTCAATCTTATCAATGAGGGCACGGGCAACTCGATTGGCGATTTCAGAATATGCATCAGTAGCCAAAGCTTCGGCAGAACGCACTTCTTTCCGAGCGGCTGCTCGTTGATCAAGTCTGTTCTTTTGAGAGTAGCTTCGATCTACTTTGTCCAGTGCAATAGTGGCTCCCCAAGTACCAGGGTAGAGATATCGAATGTCTCCTGAATAGTCAACATATTCCGTTCGATCACTTTTTTCAATGGTAATCACATCTGCAGCCAAAACCTCCCCTGTTCTTGTGGAGATCAAACGGTATTGAAAGCTGACCACTGATTGGTTTTGCTTGATTACTTCATCGTACTGGACGCGCTCATAGGAATAAACAGTTTTCTTTTTTCCAGTTGCAGGGTCTTTAATTTGCCTGGGAATGGCCCGAAAACCTCTTCGGGTCAATCGTTCAGTGCCACCATTATTGATGTCGGCTCTTAGCACCTCCCCAGTGAGCAGGGCATCTGCCCCTAGTAACTCACCTGCCATATTGGCTTGTGTAACCTCCACGGCCCCACTCATATTGAGGTACTGTTCTTTGAGAATGCTCTCAGTTTGTGATCGATCTAGAAGCCTCAGGAAAGGATTCTCACCATTCAAAATTTCTCGAGCAACAGCAGTAGCAATAGCCTCATCTGCTCCGCCTTGTTTGCCAGAGTTTTTAAGGGTAACAATACCTACCGTATATCTGCCATTTTCTAAACAGATGCTCTCTAAATTGCGTGAGTCTTTATAATCACCCTCTTTATTGATTTGGTGAAAAACACGCCAGGCATCGCGGTATCTGCCTTCATTATAGAGCTTTAGTCCTTCTTGATAAAGCGGCTCTTGGAAGGCCATTCTACTGAGCTCCTGTACATTTTTGTACTCAGGTAGAAGTCGTTTAATTTCTTCAAATTTCGCAGAAGCTTCTTCATAGTTCTCATTTTCTAGGCGTTCGCTTGCAGAAGAATACAAGCTGGAGACATACTGCTTTTTGGAAGACTCGAACATGTCTTCATAGTTAGAGGGAATATCGAGCTCAACGCCCACCATCAAAACGCGTTCTGAGAAAGCTTGGGCTTCGAGATAGCTATAAACCGCCCTTTTGTGGTCATCAATAGCCTGCGCTTGGTAGAACTCCATTAAGCGCTCATCCAGAACCCTTTGACCAGATTTTTTGAGGGCAATCTTGGCATCAATGTTCCCTCTTTTCCGGGCCAATGCATTGATGTAATATTCAGTGGCTTCCTTGTACATACCGGCTTCGTCAAGCTTTTCTCCTTTCTTAAAGAGAGCCTTAGAGCCACTGCATCCAACAACCAACAATAGCAGGACTAAGGCGGTCGTTTTTCGAATCATTGGGTGTAAAATTGCATTCACGAGCAAGGCAAATATACTTGGATGAAGTTCCAAAAGTGATGCCATAGCCT
>CAZDPF010000244.1:0-2471 GCA_964507215.1 uncultured Chryseobacterium sp.
AGCGACTTCACCAGATACAAGGTGAGTAGGGTGCGCATGCCATAATAGCAGAATCTCTCCCACATCTCTGAGAAGAAGAGGGTCATTAAGCCATTGGGGTGTTGAATCTTGGTCTGACTCATAGGTTTGTTGCGTATTAAGCGTAGGTAAATTGTCTAGCCGCGTCCGAAAGTAGGCTTTTTCATTTATAGGTTTTCCAGCCAGAAGGCTGTCATTTTTCGGAAAAGATGCAATCGGGTATTCCCGCCGTAGATGCCGTGGTTTTTATCGGGGTACACAAACATCTCAAAGTCTACATCGGCCTGAACCAGGGCTTCGGTCATGCGCATACTGTTTTGCACGTGCACATTATCGTCGCCAGAACCGTGAATCAACAAATACTTGCCTTTTACTTTAGTCACATGGCTCATCGGAGAGTTTAAGTCGTAACCTTCCCCATTGTCTTGGGGCAAGCCCATATAGCGTTCGGTGTAAATATTGTCGTAAAAACGCCAGTTGGTCACCGGAGCCACGGCAACGGCCGCTTTGAAAACATCGGCGCCTTTGCTCAGGCAGAGGCTGCTCATATAACCGCCATAACTCCAACCCCAAATGCCAATACGGCTATCGTCTACATAGGGCAGGCTACCTAGATATTTGGCAAATGCAATCTGATCTTCCGTTTCCAGCTTGCCCAGCTCGCGGTAAGTGCACTTCTTAAAATCTCGTCCGCGCGCTCCTGTGCCTCGGTTGTCGGCAGAGGCAATGATATACCCTTCATCAGCCAAGGTTTGGTACCACATAAAGTTGAATCCATCGTATTCATCACTCACCGTTTGTGAACCCGGACCTCCATACACAAAGCAGAGTACGGGATACTGTTTGTTCGGGTCGAAATCACGGGGCTTGATCATCCAAGCACTGAGCTCATGTCCGGCTTGGGTGGGGGCCATAAAGAAATCAGGATAGGAAATGGCGTATTCTTTCAAGCGATCTTTCAAAGCCTGATTGTCTTGCATCACCCGCACTTCTTTTCGCTTACGGGCATCGAAAAGGGTATAGGTGGCAGGCTGATCAGCGCGTTCGTATTGCAAGATGTAGTAGGTCATCTGCGGATTGAAAGTCAGGCTATTCCAACCTTTTTCGGAAGAGATTTCAACTGATTTTCCTTTCAGGTCGGTACGCCAAACTTGCCGCTGATGCGGTGCATCCTCTCCCGGGGTTTGGTAATACAAATAGCCCTTTTGTTCATCAAGGCCATAAAAAGCCGTAACGTCTCTTCCTTCTATGCTCAGGGGAGAACAATTGTTCGCTTCACAGCGGTAGATGCGGTCAAAACCATCGCGATCTGAATTGATCAAAAAGCGCTTGTTGTCAATGAAGTGCATCACCTCAGGAAGCTCGAGATAGGCTTCGTCTTTGGCCTCATAGAGGAGGGTCTGTGCACCACTCTTGGGATCAATAGACAACAATTGCAGATGGTTCTGCAAACGGTTGAGTAAAAGAACCACCAGTTGATTGTCAGGCGTCCAATACATCCTTGGCAGGTACTCATAGGCCCGGTCAATCTTGATTTCTCGGGCAACATCGCCCATCAAATACAGCCACAGGCTCACTTTTGAATTGGCTTCCCCAGCTTTGGGATATTTGAAAACCTCTTGTTCGGGGTACAATTCTCCGCCGTACACATCCATGCTGAACTCCGGCACTTCGCTTTCGTCAAAACGCACGTAGGCAATGTACTGTCCGTCATGAGACCATTCATACGCCTGGTGGTAGCTAAATTCTTCTTCATAGACCCAGTCGGGCGTGCCATTGATAATGCGATTCTTCTCACCGTCTTTGGTGATTGCCACCAGCTTATCTGATTTCAAGTCTTTTACATAGAGGTTGTTGGCGTAAGAGAAAGCCACTTTGTCTTGGGTAGGCGAGAAGCTGGCATTGCGCACTGGTTGATCATACAATACGTGCAAGCTGTTGTTGGGCCGATGATAAATGAAGTTCATCGCGTTGGAGCTGTGCCGATAGATGGGTTCTGTTTCAGTGGTGAGCAAGATGCCTTCTTCGTCAGGACTGAAGCTAAAATCATCTACGCTTTGGATGCCTTGGTGTTGGTTGGGATCGAAGAGCACCTCTTGCATTTCGCCATTGGAGAAAAGGTAGCGGGAAATGGTGCGTTCTGTACCTCGGCCGTTAAAAGCCGCATAGCTTTTTCCGTCGTTCATTCCCGTAAAGCCATCGATGCCACGGGCGTAGAAGCGGTAGTATTTCCAGACATCTTCGAGCTGAACAGGTTTCGGATTGTCTTGGGCGATAGCGGGATAGGCCAAGCAGCTCATCCCCAAGAGGAGGAAAAAGGTTCCGCGCTTCAGGAACATAGGGGTAAAGGGTTTGTGAAAGAAGCGGGAAGCTACAAATAAAGCGGCATTCTAAGCCTATGTAGCCAAAGCAGGCGTATTGACTTAGATTCGAGACGCGAGAATCGAGATTGC
>CAZDPF010000245.1:0-2464 GCA_964507215.1 uncultured Chryseobacterium sp.
CATCGGTATAAGTGCAGGTTCCACCTGGAGTGAACTGCTCGTCTACTGTCCAACCGTCTAATGTGAACTTATATTGAATGCTGTCCATAGGCACCGTTACTTGGAGCTCATATATCATGTCGCCATCAGGGTCTGTCATTACAGCGCAGCTGCCACACCAGTTATTGAAGGTTCCATTGAGGTTAACTTCATTGAAGGCCGCTCCTGAATAGTTTGACATGTCTACACGGAAGGTTACATCAGCAGTAGAAGGTGTTCCGCCACATGCTTGGCAGCTTTCCCAGCAGTACGCAGGCAAAGTGGTATCTCCTGTAACGATGAAGGTACGGTTGGTAAATTGACCATCGGTGAAGGTGCAAGGATCACCAGGAGAAAATTGCTCATCTACTGTCCAGCCATCTAGGGTAAACTTCCATTGAATAGTATCAAGTGGAAGAGTGACTGGCAGTTCATAGATCATATCGCCATCCGGATCGGTCATCACGGCACAGCTTCCGCACCAGTTGTTGAAAGTACCATTCAAGTTTACTTGTGAGAAAGCAGGTCCGGTGTAAGTAGACATGTCAACACGGAAAGTAACATTGCCGCTGCTCGGGGTACCAGAACAAGGACCGCAGCTTCCCCAGCAAACGGCTGGCAGTACTACATCACCTGTTACGTTCAGGCTGCGATTGGTAAAACCAGAGTTTGTCACCGTACAAGGTGAACCTGGAAGCAGGCTTTCTTGATCACCCCAGTTGTCTGCTGAGAATTTGTATTCGGTGGGTCCGGCGGGAAGACTGATAACGATTTCCCAAATGCCGTCGTTGTTGGCATCGGTCATGGCGGCGCAGTTTCCGCACCAGCCATTGAACAGGCCGTTCACTTCTGGAGTAGTAGCTGAACCGGTATAATCGTTCATGTCTACCCTGAAGGTTACGTTAAATTGAGCCCAAGTGAATAGCGGCAAAGCCATCAAGAGCCCAATGGGTAAGAGTTTCTTCATTTGTGAGAAATTGAGGTGGTAAAAAAGGGGAGGCAAGCACGGCTGCCTCCCCAATAAACTTACTGCTTAATAATGCGCTGAGTGGTCACTCCTTGATCAGAGATCACACGCAACATATACACCCCTTCAGAGAGCGAAGACATTTCAAACTGCTCTTCAACTGAATCAACGATGCGTGAGCTAATCACACGACCATTGATATCGAGCAATGAAAGCTCGCTTCCAACTGGAGCTACAACAAAGAGTACAGATGAGGTTGGGTTTGGATAAATGCTGATCAGCTCTGCACCCGTCTCGGAGATGTCTGATGATTCACCATCCTTGTTTCCACCTGCAGGCAGGTTGCGAGAAACAGGATTAGAATATCCAGAGTTCACAGTGGCTACCCCATTGTTGTAACGGCTACGCACGTTAAAACGGTAGAGTTTGCCAGGGGTTAGACCTGTTACAGCGCGCATAGTATCTGTGATACCTGTGATGAAATCAACCAAGGTTCCATCAGTTACATTGAGCACACGCAACTGGTAGTTGATTACGCCATTTACACTGTTCCAAGTAGGTCTGAATCCATTGGGTGAATTATTCGGTGCGTTAATCAAATTCGGGATCCATGCGGTATCCATTGAATTGATGGTGAACTGACCTATTGAATCAGCCGCACAACCGAAATCATCTTTTACATAAATCATGTACGAATCTGCAGGAAGATCTGTGAAATTCCTCTGGCGAACATTGGTGCTTGCGGTAGTATCACCTGCACTATTCACCAAGTAGATATCGTACAAACGCTTACCCCCTTGGGTTCCGAATACACGAACACGACCGAGACGACCGAATTCAGGGGCTTGGAAGGCATTATACACATAAACAATGTCATCGGCACAGCCTACTGCGAAAGTACCTACACAAGAAGCAACTCCTGTAGCTTGATCTTCTACATAGTACTCATAGCTTCCAGGTGCGCGATTTTGCAAAATGCGTGAGGTGTCACTAGTCGCAAACGTGCTCCACGCTGTATCTCCTACCTCACGTAGACGGATACCGTACGAAGCTGCTCCAGTATTGTTCCAACGGAAACGTACACGGTAGTTCCCTACTACATTGGCGGTTGGATAAATAGCCATTCCACAATTTGAAGAAGAATTGAAGCAAACCAATTCCAAAGTGCTATCACTTCCGATAACAACATTGCGATTCGAGATGCTCTCCCAAACCTCAGTGCCATTCACATACTTGCGGAACTTAAAGTCATTGCTGCCAGCAGGAACTGTAACTGTAGCCGTATAAACTCCGTTACCCATGTCCGTCATAGACACACCTGAAGTGCTCCAGCTATTGAAATCGCCGCTTACATGCACTGAATCATAAGCACACTCTAATGACATGTTCACACGGAAGGTTACGTTATAATCAGCAGCAGAAGCTGAGCACTCTGAACAAGCTTCCCAACAAACAGCTGGCATAACGGTGTCTTGTGTG
>CAZDPF010000246.1:0-2446 GCA_964507215.1 uncultured Chryseobacterium sp.
AGAAACAAAATCCTTAAATTCAACTCCAGCCGGCCCTCGCGCTAGCCGAGCCGTTAGCAACTATTTAAGAAGAACAAAGAATACACTTACACCCTGCGTCACTGAAGTGTCTAATTCCCACAATTTTCCCATTCTTGCGATCTGCCCTTGAAAGAATTCTTTTTAGCAGATTATCTTCATTATTTTCAAGATATCTTCTAATAGCATATGAACAGAGATCCGCAATTTGAACTAGGCCCGTCAATTCTGAATTCACGAATAAAGGAGTCTCTATGATTTTGTCTATTCGCGTCCAAAATGTACCGTGACTATGAAAAATCTTCATTAACTCAGTGTGCTTTTTTGACAGTGTTTCATTGTTGTCGTGAATCAAAGCACCATAAACATTCTTATTGGATGTGCTTTTGGAGACAATCTGTAAATATTGCTCAAACCTAGAGACTACCTGCTCAAAAGACTGTTCATCAACTGTCAAGACTGTTCTAGAAGGGTCAAAATGAATTTTATCAATACACTCAGCAAATAGTCTAGCGAACGACCATTTTCCTACGGTATCAGCCAATTCTTGAAGTAGATTTAATCTCTCAACCTCAGACAGGTGGATATAGGGATCCGTTTTTTTGTAATTCTTCTTAGTCTGTCTATAATGAGTCTTGTTTCCTGCCTTTTGAAGATTCAATAGTTCTCGCTTCCGGTACTTTTCTACTTCCCTTCTTCTATCAGCGTAGTTTAAAGTATCAAAATTTGCGATTTTGGACTGCTCAACGTAACGTCTAGCTATCCATGCAGTATGAATTTCATTATCTAGCAAATTGTACTTTAGCTTAACACCATTAATTCGGCAATCACAAAATTTCCATCGACTTATGGGGATTGAAAGGCCTGCAAGTACATAATGACTTGTATTCCCAGGAATCTGAGGAACCCCAGATTCGTCTATGTAGCAGAAGTAAACCAAAGGATATAAAACAAAAAAAGCGACTGGTATCGGGGATCTTTCCCCTAGTTGAGACGCTTGGCGACTCATCCCAGACGCGTGAGCAATATTAAAATAAAAACAGTTGCCATCAAAAAATAAACGCAAGTCGGCTTTAATCCCCTGCGGTTGGGGCTTCATGGTTGACATAGAAACACCTCGTTTCTTCACAACACCACGGGCGAAGCCGTCCTGTGTTTTTTCAGGGCCGTTTGACCAAATTTGCAGATTAAAGTAAAACTGAACCGAGATGTTATGAATTATATAAAAATCCAAGTCCTGCTATCATTGTTCTTCGGATCACTTCAGGCCCAAGATGTAGACAAGGGTCCTGACGAATACCTCAACGAAGAGGCCCGCTACATTTGCCAACGAATTGCTGAAAGCGAGACCCCGATAGAGTCATTGACCTCCAGAGGGGCTATCATGCTACGGGCAAAGCAAGGCCAAGGTCTCGAAGCGGCGAATGCCCAAGCCTACCATATGAAAAAACTGGCGGCACAGGGTATTGAGGGCTTTGCGTACGACGGTTATGTTAATTTATACCTCTCTCAAATCTGCTCTGATTATAATCGGCTCTTAGCTGTGCAACATGTGCAACACACAGATGATGAACTCAAGCACAAACGGTTTATAGCATTACACAACCTAATGCGCGACCTGATGATGGCTGTGAGCACCAAGCAGGTACAAGGCTATGTGGCCCCTGCGCATTGGAGTATTATTGAACCTGTAGTACTTTCAGAGCTAAGCAGCTTAAAAAAGCTGCGCTGGACAGGATCCCTAGAGGTCATTGGAGGGTGGCGAGAAACGGGCCATTTCCTTATCCATCTCACCGACATTGATGATCTCAATCACACTTTTGTCTTGGATGTGCAATATGGCTCGGAAATAGATTCAAAGATTACCGCACTCTCTATAAGTGAATATACCCGTGAACGCCCCATGCCAAAGGATACGTTAGAGGCGGAAGAGGTAGTACCAATAGGATACTAAGTTGGAGGAAACATAGGTTCTCAGCCATCTTTTGCAAACCATTGCGCTTTATCGCTTAAAAAACAGCTAGAACAGCTATGTCCTCTTACCATAAGTATCCGTTGCCCCATAGAGAGCCTGGGAATGACTGGTGGGTTCGGGTCAAAATATTTTTGTTTTGCGCTGCAACCCATGGTTTCAACCATGGGTTAGTGTGGGGTCACAAGATTTTTGTGGGGAGTAAAATTGGTTCGGTTTGCTAACAGAAGTGAGAAATTAGAGAAGGATTCCAGAGGCCAGATTCCAGACAAGTATCTGATGTCTGTAATCTATTCCAACCATCCAAACCCCAAGGAAGATGACAGATTACAGATGACAGATTTCCGAGGTTTAAAATGCTGAATAACAGCACTTTTCTGTTATCTGGCGTCTGTTATCTGTTATCTTTCCCAAAACCCTTCCTCACTTCCTCCTCCCACTCACCTCCGCTTTTTT
>CAZDPF010000247.1:0-2444 GCA_964507215.1 uncultured Chryseobacterium sp.
CGCACGATGGCGACAATGCGTGGGGTGGAGGCTTTGATTACTACAATAATTCGGTACCCGGCTTGGCCAATGCTGCCGCTAGCCAAGGCTATGTGCCCACTACCATTCAACAATTTTTAGATGATCATCCGGTGCCCGCCAACGACATCGTGAAAGTGGAAGATGGTTCATGGGTGAATGCCGCCAACGACTGGGGACATCCACAGTTCATCAACTGGTTGTGGCCTTTGTACAACAACTCCACTTACCGCTTTGACCCCAACGGCTGGACTGAAGATGCCCGCAACTGGGCGGTGTTGGTAGCCAATGAAAACCACGTACTCATGGCAGAAGATCTCAGTCCAACGCCATTGGATATCGCCGATGTGGTACAGCCCAATGCCAACTCCAGTTTAGCCGAAAAGGCTTGGCACTTTTTGCTGCCCGCCTATACCAGTGGATATATGTATTACGGTGCCTCCCTCGATATGGAGGTCAAGCAAACCATCGCTTGCAACAATGCTTCGGAATATGCAGACCAAGTGATCAATCAGTATCCCAATCTCGATCCCACCCCTCCTTCTGTTTTCATTCCACAGCGCTTCCCCTACAATCCCGGCGGCACGGGCTTCGGTCCTATTTACGGCTATCAACAAGTGCAAAATTCTTCTGATTTTCATGTGTGGACCTTCGCTTATGATGTGGAAGGCATACAGACTGCGGTGTTGAAGTATCGGGTGGATGTAGATGGAGAGAATCCATTGAGCAGCAACCAAAATGAAACTTATGCCGGAGGCAACGAAGTAGGGCCTTGGCAGAGCATCAACATGAGCATGCGGGTTTTCCCAAAAACCAATGTGACCAACAATCCGGAGATCGATTTCTTCGTGCTTCCTGATTATATCGCCAATCTCTACTATGCGGAAATCACCGGTTTGAGTGACACGCTGGTAGACTATTATGTAGAGGTGACAGACGTGAATGGCAATGTGACCAAAACGCCCATCCAGCACGTATATGTGGGTACCAGCAGCACCGGAATAGGAGGCGGTCCTGGCCATAATAATCCTAACCTCACTTGGAGTCCACTCACACCCACCACCAACGACACCATCACCATCACCTTGACCAATCAAACCGTAGGTGGAAGACTGCATTGGGGAGTAAATGAGAATGGAAACCGATGGAGCAATCCAATTTCCGCTTATCGCCCTGCCGGTTCTTTCTTGTTCAATGGCTCCGGACCTGCCGTTCAAACGCCATTCAGTGGGCTAACTGCTGGAACAATGACTTTGAAAATTGGTCCGTTTAACGATCCCAACCAAGCCATTACAGAGGTCAATTTTGTGATCAACTATAACAACAACAGCTGGGATAACAACAACGGACAGGATTACCACATCCCCATAACGGTAGCCCCACCACCTGCCTACATAGACACCACCATAGTGACGGCATGTGATAGCTTCTATTGGCCGGCAGCAGATACCCGTTACTACCAATCAGGCACGTACAATCACAGCGGATCAGGAGGCGCTATTTCTACCTTGATATTGGAGGTTCTTCCTTCCTATGGTAGTACTGCGCAGGTTTTAGGCAACTACCAAGTTGACCTTTCTTGGAACAACACAGGAGCCGCTGTTTATAGTGTGTCGTTTAGGTTAGAGGGAGACACCTCTTGGACAAGCTTGAGCGCCCAGACGGAGAGCAAAACACTTTTTCCTATTGCTCCTGGCAACTACGAGTACTACATTTCAGAAGGAGCTAATATCAATCCGAGTTGCATCGGCTACTTCACCATCAATTGCGAAGATTTTGGCTACTCGTTGAACACCTTCCAGATAGTAGACGCCACCAAAGGAAAAGTGAATGTATTTGGTGTGAATGGAGGCCGACGTACTTGGGACTTCGGACTATATGATGGAACGGATACCCTATGGGCGGATAATCGTTTTTCAAACCGCTTTATTCAGCTCGATCCAGGTAGCTATACTATTATGGTCAAAGACAACTACAACTGTTACTCTAGTCAATTGACAACTGTTACCATCAATGGTCTAGATTCAATGGTAGTACCATTCCTCACAACTGTACAGAATTTGGGAGGTGGAAGCTTGCGACCTGTTTGGACAGTGTCAGACACCAATCGCATAGACCGCTATCAAGTGCGGGTGAAAGATATGACAGGAGGAGGCGTAGGCACCTTGTATCAGACCTATATTGCCCTTGGAGGAGGGGCCACTCAGTACGATATTACAGGCTTACCTCCTGCTCGATATCGAATAGATGTAAGAGGAAGGGTAGATGGCGCATTTACAAATGGGGTTTATTCGAACTACAGAGAACGTGTGGTCGCTGCCAAGTCAGAGGGTGGGATGCCTTCGGAAGGTGCATTAAGAGACATTATTCATATCTACCCCAATCCCACCAATGATCTGCTTTATGTGCAAGCACCACAAGGCAGT
>CAZDPF010000248.1:0-2431 GCA_964507215.1 uncultured Chryseobacterium sp.
AAGCCTTTGTTGTTCTTTCTATTCACAAAAACGGTCAACACTAATCAGGGATTGACACATTTTTTACACCGCCCTATCAGTTCATGAGTAAACTCATCATCAAATTTGCAAGGGAAGTGAACTATTGCGCTTCACCAGCTGGTACCACATCCACCATTCGCATCCCTTCGGGCAACCCCTGAGGATATCGGGCAAATTGATGAAGATCTTCCCAGCGGATCTCTGTTTGGTCGTATCGAGAGGCTTTCTTGCTTATAGACACCAAGGCGATCGACGAAATGATATTGACGGGCAACATAATGGCGGAAAGCCTTCCGAAAGAGACACCCGCAACGGTGGCCAAAGGAATCAACCAACCTTTAATTTTCTGCTTGGCAAATTGCACTTTGTAAGTCCTTACGCCTGTTTGTGATATCGTATCGCACTGCAGATTGCGATCATTCATGAAATAGAGCCGTTGGCCCTGCACGGCAATGAGCTCTCCGTCTAACAAGCCTCGGTCTTGAGTGAAGAGAACGATCCGGGCCCCGTAAGGATTTGTGCCAATATTTCGCGTGGAGGGGAGGTAAGATTGGTTCGAACAGGCTGAAAGCAGGGTGATTAGGCAAAGACCGATAAAAATACTTTTCATGATTTACGATTGAGAGGGGATACGAGAATTCCAAAAGCACATTTCCATATTGGTTTCGTAGGCCTTGTAGGCGGCTGTCTCACCTTTGAGATAGGTTTTAGGATGATGAAACATCATATACAGCTTGGCCATGTTCTTCTCTTTGCGCCAACTGTCGCGCATCCACTCTAGGTAATATCCTTCAGAGAAAATAAAGAGTTCATATCGCTGATCAGCTTGAGGAAGTACATACTTTAATTGGTAGCGATCTCCCGGCATTGAAATCAAATGAAGGCTGTCATCTAGCAAACGCTCTAGCCCTTGGGGAGCAGCTTGCCCGCCCTTCACCAAGGCTGTGGGGGAAAGCTTCAGTGGTTCAACTTCCTCTATAATCGCATCCAGACGCACCTGATCGATTCGCCACAATCCCTTGTTGCCCACTATTTTCAGTTGAAGATCAGTTCCCTCACATGCTTCTGGCAATGGAATAAACTGGCGATTGATGGCAATGGGTCCGGTCTCATACAGATTTCCCAGGGGAATCCATTCGTCTTGGTCGTTTTTCCGATAATAGAATTCCAATTCTCCCAACTCATTAAAAATTCCTGCTTCTGTTCGTTTTTTCAGATCTCCTTTGATCTCCCTATCTGCCAAGAAATCTGAAGCTTCATCGCCCATATACCCCAATGCACTGTAAATAAAATAGGTGGTCATTAATGTTTGACGGAAGTGCACTGATACACCGAGCCTTTGATTGACAGGAAGTTCATTGAAAGAAAGAATGATCTCTTCTTTAGAACGCAAGTGATCACTATCTGCCAGAGAGAACCATTCTACCCGATCATCTAATTGCAGTAAGTGATCTATGCGCTGACCCTTGTGCAGGGCTTCTTGAAGGAGGAACGATTGGCCGGTGCGATAAAACTGATGATCGCGTGTTTGGAGCACCCGTTCTCCTTTGTTGGTGGGAAAGGCCCAAAGTTCTGCGCTCTTCAAGCAATGGGTTTCCAAGGCTTCGTTCTTCAAAATGATTTCAATGGAATCACCTGTGACCTCTTGAGACCCGATGGCATCTACATCACCATAGGCCAAACTGGGTAAGATGGCATTGGAAAAACCCTCTGCATCAGCGTAATGAACGTTATCGTCTTCATTTAAATAGAAAGTAGGACAAGAACCAAAACATGACTTAGGACTAAAGGCGCACAACACGCCCATGGCAAAGTTGACGCCGGTGAGAATAGCCAAACCCCCTATCTGCGCTTCTTCCTGTTCACTCAGCGGCCTGTTCACCTCGGCCAAAGCCAGGCTATCAATTGGTACTTGAAGCTCTCCTGTGTACACCAATCGCCTATTCGCATCGTAGCGTTCTCCATAACCTTTAATGATCTGTTGGCTGCTGTCTATATCCCATTGGGTATGCAGCACGCAGACAGAACCATCTTTGAGATGGGTTTTGAGGAAGTCTTGATGAATTTTCCCCTCATAATCATAGAGCAGGTGATTGGCATTGGAATAAGAACTTCGGAAGTAGAGGGTGCTACAGGCGGTTATGATCAAGATGCCTGACAGCCGAAGTACTCGTTTGAGATTGATTCTAGTTTTCATTTTAGGACTTAATTAAAACAATTGTTTGAAGACAATGCAGCTGTAGAAACTGATCTACAGGATGACAATATTATTTAAAATCAAGACAAAACCAGCAAGTCGGCGCCCCTAATGGCCATACGGATTGCGTATAGTTGGCCCTGCCCCCTCACTTCCTCGCCCCCAAACCTGTCTAATTCCTGATTTCTTGTTTCTGATTCCTGCTTGGATGAT
>CAZDPF010000249.1:0-2427 GCA_964507215.1 uncultured Chryseobacterium sp.
GGGGAGAAGGCACCGAGGATGAAATGTTCTACTGTATTCTTCAATTTGTAGACTACCAGACAGGGGATGAAAACATCTCTTTGGCCAGCAGCATCGGAAGACCCGAGAATCAGATCATCAGTGCCCAAGTATTGCAGTTGTACCCCAATCCTACCGCTGCTGAACTGATGGTGAAAGTTTACTTGCGTGAAAAAGGAGCTATGAATTGGCAAATAATTGACCTACAAGGAAGAACCATTTCAAGAGCTGTTAGTGAGCTTATGATGATGGATGGGGTGCACACTTTGCGGCTGCCAGTAGAAAGCTTGGCAGCGGGGAACTATGTACTTCAGCTTGCAATAGGGGAACAAGTATTGAATGGCTCTTTTGTGAAACAGTAGGCTTGGCGAAATTTTAACACTTTTTACTTCACGATGCATGAACCTTTCTTTTTTGTAGCGCGTTTGTATATTGGTTTGGTAATTCATCTTGATTGGTTGGTTAAAGGGGTCGCTTCGGCGGCCCTTTTACATTTTGACCTGTTGGTATTTACGTTTCAAAGTTTTGTTTTATGAATCAAAAGATTGAAACTCCCACTCTTTTCTTGGATGGACGCGGTCAAACCATAACAGACCTCGAGGCGTATGTTGGGCAATGGTTGAAGGAACATCCCAATGGAGCCCTATATGTAGGTGCTGATTCAAAAGTGTGGGGAGAAAGGGTGAAATACGCTACAGTTGTTTGTTTGTGGGATATGGGAAGGGGTGTAAAAGAATTATATCGAAACGAATATGCTCCCAAACCGAAAGACTCGTTCACTCGGTTGTGGACAGAGGTTACCAAAGCCGTAGAGGTGGCAGAAGTTCTGCGCGAATTGGGAGAGATTACGGTTCATGTAGACATCAATGAGAATCCGAAATACCGTTCGCATGCGTTGTACGATGCCAGCATGGGCTTCATTACCTCTATGGGATTCAAGGCAGCTGGCAAGCCCTTTGCTTGGGCGGCAAGTTGTGGCGCACATCGGCACTGTCAATGAAGAGTAGTTAGTTCAAATTGCCAGTCCTTGAATTATGTAGGAATGCGCTCTCTTTCTGTAGGGGAATATGCGCCATACCCATCCCCTCCAACCTCAACATATTCATTGACTGACACCTACATAATACACCCTATTTCCAGCGCGCATACAACTGACAAGAATTACCTCTAATCATAGTATATATCCTACATATAGTATTGACAAGCGAA
Organism: uncultured Chryseobacterium sp.; assembly: GCA_964507215.1. Taxonomy (GTDB): domain Bacteria; phylum Bacteroidota; class Bacteroidia; order Flavobacteriales; family Schleiferiaceae; genus RFXV01. The sequence continues at coordinate 1,228 of CAZDPF010000249.1, forward strand.
GCGGATCGGCGTATAATTGAGTGTTATTTCCTACAAACACTAAGGCCAACGTCATGCTCCGCCCCGCAAACACCCCTCAGATTCAGAAAGCGGTTCTTCCGCTGGGCCGGGTGGAGACCAACACCAACTGGCATCGCTTAAACGGTCAAGCCGTTCCCTTGAAATGAGTGCCCAGGGTAAATGATCTCGGTCCTTTGGTGGAAACTACTACTTGCGGCCACAAAGACAGCATTGATGAAGCGGTAGACCACTATGCCTTCCACGCCAAAACCGTATTGGCGGTCTTCCTCCTCACCATGATTCTCATCATTGGCATCTTGGTAGCATGGAATCTTAAAAATGCCCTCGGCATCGACCTTTTCCCTGGTGCCCATCACGACTTTATCGACCAAGCCAACGCTGCTTTCGGAATCTAGTTCCTAGCAGAGATCTTCAACAGCTCGTGCGTTTTCCACGGGCTGTTGTGCTATATTTAGAGGGATGTTTCAGGCCCTGCTCGATCGTCTTTCCTCTTGGTCGGTTCCCCATCATTTAAACGAGGGAGAACGCCGTATTACGCGAGCCATGAGCGGCATGATTATTCTCATTTGGTTCAGCGGATTGGCCATCCACATGGGCTCAGAAATTTTCTTCCCGGGCTACAATCCCGGTTTTTGGCACCATTTAGGCACCTTCACTTTTGGCAGTCTGTATTGCTTAAGCCTCAATGCAAATGGCTGGTACCGAAGCGCCCTCTTCCATTATATCGCATTGCTGTTTGTCTTGCTTTTCATCCCATCTTGGACTGTAGGACGCGATATGGATTTTATTTACCTGCGCTACAACGTGGCCTGTTTCCTGAGCCTATTGGTGGCACATGTCACTTTTGTCTTTGTCAAAGGGCGGAGCCTTTTATTGGTCTTGTACACGGTTTTGATCATGCTCTTGTTTGTTTCTGACAGTCTATTGATTCCTTTACTGCTGAAAAAAGCGCCGGCCATTGAGTTACAGACCTACCTATCATTCAAATTCTTGTTCATCTTTTTGATGATTGCCTTGGTGGTTTATACCCAGTTGGTGCGCTCTACTTTGAAACTAGTAGATCGAAGGCAGGATGAGATTGAAGAACGGATTAAGCGCTGGGAAGTCTATGCTGATGAGAAAGCGCGCCATCGACGTTAAAAGGGCTTTTGATCAAGCTTTTTTGCCCGCTCCCTTTGG
>CAZDPF010000250.1:0-2410 GCA_964507215.1 uncultured Chryseobacterium sp.
CTACAAAAAAGGCCACCTTCGGGTGGCTTTTTTCGTTCATGGGAAGAACTTCTTCGCCGATGCGAGAATGCCTATCACGATGATTCAATCCATAGTAGATGACCTCAGGCAAATCTTGGTACTATTCTCCTTCTCTTCCCCAATTACATGCACCCTTGTAGAGGAATTAACCGTTTCTGTTGGAAAGAGACTATCGAACTAATTAGATCTCCTCTCATTCGCTTTATTCAACAAAAAAGGCCACCCGAAGGTGGCCTCATAAAAGGTTTCACTATGAAGTGTGTAATTATCGCTTGATTACGCGTGCAGATCTGCGGAAACCAGCTGCCTCGGCGCGGGCAATGTAGACCCCTGCAGGTAGACTACTGAGATCTATTTCTACCTGTTCTGTACCTGGGCGAGCTATCATGTGGTTCCACTCTCTCACCACTCGTCCGGAAAGATCGCGTAGTTCAATGTGCACATTTCCTCTTGCGCTGGCCTCAACTTCTACTTGTGCAAAATCGCGCGTTGGATTTGGGTAAATAAGCAAACTGGGCAAATTGTTGGATTGACCCGCCAAGTCACCCTCTTCGCGCACACCAATAGGATTCATTTGCTGTAGGCTGGTAGAGCGAACGAAACCACGACCATGGGTAGCGAGATCAATGTATCCGCTGTAGAGCGTATCTCCTTCAAAAGAGTTTCTTCGGGTATAGCCTTGCTTCACCATGAATACAGGAACATTGGCAAATCCACTGTTCTCAACGGTCCAAACAGGACTTGGGGCATTGATATTATCGGTGCTAAATGCCCCGAACTCTGTACCAATCACCACTTGATCACCATTGAAGTAGTTGAAGATGCCTCCGTAAACTGGCATATCGGGCAAGTTGCCCTGCTTGCTAAGGAAGGTAGGTGAGGCAGAAGTGGCGTTATTGGAGACAAACACGTGGGTGCTGTTGCCATAGTTGCCCAACATCACCATCACGCGGTCATTGTTATTGGGATCTACTGCAATTTCGGTAATGCGTCTTCCAGCCCATGAACCCACCATATCAATGGTAGTTACCCGATTGGGGTTGGCATTGTCAACGTCAGCGGTCGTTCTAGAGCGGGCTTGGTTGAGATTGCCAATTCTAAAAACTTGGCCAGTGCTTACACCCACCCACAGATATTCGCCATCATCGCTGGCTTTCAGGCAGGTCACTGTATTGCCAACGCCTACATCTAAAATATGCCACCAAGCCACGCGGGGTGTGTTGAAATCAAACACGCTGCGGGTCATCCAAACGCCGCCATAGTTGTTTCCACCAAAACCTTGACGGCCGCGCAATCCCATATAGAAGGCGCCCTGAACAATGTCTTGCACCATAATAGAATCTCCCGTGGCCAAAGTCTGAGGAATGGTAAAATCAAATGGAACGTTGAACGTATTGCTTTGGATGAACACCACATCACCCGCATCATACTGAATATCGCAGAAGGCATTGACTTCCAAAGAGAAATACTGGTTAAAGCGAGCTACAAATTCACCTGTTTGTGCATTGAAAGTACCGCTGCCATCGCCGCTCAAATTGCCATTGGCATCGCTTACCAAAGTCAGCGGACCATGAATGACCCGGAAAGTTTCAGGAATAAAGGAGGCCGCGGGTTGGGGCAAGTCAATAATGCCGCGAGAAACCGTATCATTCAGCGTGGCAAAACCCAATGCCTCACGCGCAGGCTCTAAAACCCACTTCACGCTATCAGTTGAAAACTGGTCGTTGCCAGATTCCCAAAGATCAAAAGGAGCCACAAACTCGGCAAAAGTGGGGGTGATATTGGCGGAAATGAATTGGGGGTCCATTCTGGGGAAGTCATAGAAAGACTCGAAAGACTGTCCGCCGTTTTCACTTCGTCCCAAGATGCCGTACTGCATTTCTTTGAACAACACATCAGGAACGATAGCCGAAGCTTCCACATACCCCCCATCACCGTCTAAATTGGCATAGCTTTCTGAGGCTACTTCGTAATCAATACCTGGTGTTCTTACACCAGAGCGCGCCGTATTGCCACCGGGTACAACCGCTACGGTACCATTGTCTTGCGACCCACCCATGAACAGACCCTGTTCGTTGGCTACTACACTGTACAATTGCAGACTGATGTAATTGGTATTGACTGGAACCCACGTAAATCCGTCGTTGGAAGAGCGGAAAATGCCCCCATCATTCACAACATAAACAATGTTGGGATTGGTAGGATGGAAGACACAATCGTGTTGGTCTACGTGCACATAGAATGGATTGGTAGGCGATGCAAAAGTGGAGTGGATCTGTCTCCATCCGTCGGAAGTACTCCAGCTCCATAGCTCCACACCGCCCATGATGAAGCGCTCAGGATCCTTGGGATCTACGGTAAGCAAAAGGTCATAATCTCCTTGAGCACG
>CAZDPF010000251.1:0-2397 GCA_964507215.1 uncultured Chryseobacterium sp.
TCCTGTCCCCGCTACTCAAGCGCGAGAAGCCCAGTCCCAGACTGGGCTTCCGTCATTTTAGCCCATTTGCCTCCGCAGTATCTCCGCACTGAGCTTCCGTTAAACCAATCCCATTTCAACTTTCCGGTATTTGCTACAACTCCGAATGGAAATTCTCTGCGTTGGTTATTCCAAAGCGGTACGCGCTTATTCAACCGCTGGGCAGATCAGAAGTCTTCGCAGTGACGCACATAAAAGCTGCTGTGTTATGCAATCATTTCTAGGAAATCCATAGAAACTTAACCTGCCTATCACCTTCATTCTTCTACTTTTGACCGCGGAACGAATAACCTATATGGCAAGAGGGGAATTATTTGTGACTTATGGTTGGCGCGTGCGCATCAGCATCAACCAAGAGGCGGTATATCTCATTCGGGGCAAACGCAGTAAGTCACGATTTAAATCGCAGCAGCAGCTTAAAATTCCCTACCAACAGGTGGTCTCTATTGAACTGAAAGAACTTCCCCTCATAGGAATTGGCTACCTGCGTTTTGTGACGAAAGAAAAAAGCTTAGAATCTGCTAAGCGTCAATGGCTGTTCAAAGATCCTCATACCGTCTTTTTTCCGGTATCTAAGAAAGATAAGTTCAAAGATTTGCGTGGATTGGTTCTACGGCAGGCTTCACAGATCAAGTCGCAAGAGGCAAGCCCGGAATTGTAATGGTAATTCGCGTGCCTATCCCAGGCCTTGCGTCTACCTCCAATGAACCTTGATGCAAAGCAGTGAACTCTTGAACAAGAAGTAATCCTAGGCCTATTCCATCTTGAGATTGCAGCTGCGACATCTTTAAATGCGGTTCCTTTAATCTGGCCACATCAGCTGGGGTCATTCCAACTCCCCAATCTTCAACAATCAATAGTTGCTTTTCTTCTGAAGCTTGAATCTGAAGCATTACTTGTCCGTCAGCCGGCGAATGTTTGATGGCATTGTGCAGCAGGTTACGCAACACAATTGACATCAAATCTGAGTCTAAGTAGAGCATATCTTCTTCATGCACGCGTAAATCCAGCTGTATACTGTGTTGATGGGCCAGTTCATGAATGAGGGGAAGGGTGCTTTTCAGTAAGTCTTGGGCGGTCAAGAATCGCGGTTCAAACAGGTGTCCGGTCATTTGCAACTTGCTCCAACTGGCCAACGAGGTGGCCATGTCTCGAGTGGCAATGGTAAGCTTCAGCAGTTGTTGCCTCACTTGCTGACGGGTCTCCTGGTCCATTTCCTCGCTATCAAAAACTACCAATAGACTTTCAATTGAGGCCAATGGATTTCGTACATCATGCGAAAGCACTGATAGGGCGCGTGTAAGCCTTGCATTGCTGAATTCTAGTTCTTTCCGCTGCTCTTCTAGCAATTGATTTTGAGCGCTAAGTTGTTTTCGACTGTCGGCAATAATTCGTCGAACGTAAGCCAGAATAAAACCAATAATCAAACAAGTGATCGCATAGCCTAGGCCTATATCCATTAAATGGTGGAGCGGACTGTTATAATGGGCTCGAATCCAATCGGGATTCCAATATTCTATGGCTACTAGGCCAACGCCCGTGAGGAGATGCAGGATGATCTACATCCAAAAGAATTGGTACGGGGTGGTAGTTAGCAGAATGACAAGTGAGATGAGCGACATGGACAAAGTGGGCCCGATTACCCCGTCATTGTCAAAATAATTCAAGGCGGTAGTCACATATACCACAAAAGCAAAGGGTGGCCATGCCCATTGGTATTTTCCTTTGAAACGAGACAGCCAATAGATGAGCACGGCAATTACTAAGGCCAAACTCCACATTCCTGCAAGCTGAAGGAGACCTAAGAAATAATTGGGAATGATAATGGAAACAATAACGAGAATACCCGTAAATGAGGAGGCATTAAAAAGCCGATGCTCTTGCGTGGCCTCTTAAGGTGAGCCAGCAATTCGATCGAGCATTTGGGTAATGATGGTGACGGGCTGTGGAATCATTTCTGAAGACTAAGGTAGGTCTATGATGGGCTCATTGCGCTGATTTTTCACAGCTTTCTGGCTTGGAAGCTTCTCGAAATTCCTTCTAGTCAAAACATATAATATGCCAATTTGACACACTAATAACAGATTAAACTGACTATATATCAGTATAATGAGTTTTAATTTAAAATAAACAAGCCAATTTGACTGCTTTTGTTTTCGGCATTTTGATTGCCTAAGACGCCACATGAAACAGTATCAAAAAACCTTAAAACCCAACGTCATGACCCTCCTACGTCGCAATGATCCTTTCCTTGGCCTGTTGGATGATTTCTTCACCAATGATTGGGCGGGTGGCCGCTCAGTAGCCTCTGTCAATCAAAGCCTTCCGGCAGTCAACATCAAAGAAGAAAGTGATCAC
>CAZDPF010000252.1:0-2308 GCA_964507215.1 uncultured Chryseobacterium sp.
TAGGGACAAAGAAGCCAGAGCAGTGGATAGAGAATAGGTGAGAGATTCTGAGGCAGCCACCAAAGGCAATCGCACATGAGGCTCACAGATCCCCTTTAGTGCTAGCGCGGCTTTTACCCCTGCCGGATTGCCTTCTGCGAATAGCAGTTCCGTTAATTGGTACAGTTGGAAATGCTTTTTTCGAGCATCTTCGAGGCGGAGGTACAGCATATCGCGCACCATTTGGCTGAATATTTCTGGTTCTAACTGCCCGCTTACACTAATCACACCGCGTGCGCCCAAGGCCATCATGGCCAAGGTGAGATTGTCGTCTCCAGACAGTACGCTGAAATGAGCGGGAGCAGCTTGCAGAATTTCCATAATCTGCGTCATATTCCCAGAAGCCTCCTTCACCGCAATGAACTTTTGGCTATAATGAGCCAACGCTAAACAGCTAGCCGCACTGATGTTGGAAGATGTTCGTCCGGGCACATTGTAAAGAATGATGGGCAAAGGGCTCGCGGCCTCCAACGCCTTAAAATGAGCAATGATGCCCGCTTGAGTAGGTTTGTTATAGTAGGGTGCCACACTTAGAATAGCCGACAATCCGTTGATATCCAGCGACTCTAATTGCTTGACCAAGGCAGCGGTATGATTGCCTCCAACACCCAAAACTACCGGCAATTGTTCTTTGTTTTCTTCCAATACCGTTTGAATGACCTGCTGCTTTTCCTCTGCGCTTAAAGTGGCAGACTCAGCAGTGGTGCCCAAAACCACCAAAAATTCTACGCCTCCTTTGGTTACATGGCGCACCAGCTTCTTCAAGCCAGTAAAATCAACAGAGCCATCTGCTTGAAAAGGTGTAACCAATGCTACACCTGTGCCCTTGGGGTCAAATGCTTTCATTGTTGTTTGTTTGTGTTGATGCGCTTAAGGTAGCGGATGAGTTCTTGGAGATAGGCGCTTGGCGTCATTTCCTTGGGTCGATGCACCACCAGATCAAAGCTTACTTCTTCTGAATTGCTCATTCCAATGCGAAAATTGGCAGGCAGGCGATTGTAGAGAAACTGCACCGCCAAAGATGGCTCGTGACTCATGCAAATCAATAAATCATAAGGTGTGCGCTGGTATTCCTCCAGCAGCTCAATTTTTGGTAGATGCCAGAAATTCAATCCCTTCTTACCTATTTGTAAATGTTTTAAACTGCCTTCTGTTTTCTCTTGCTGCCCACGGGCAACCATGATGACATGCAAATTTTTGTCTTCTTGTCTGATCACTTCGCGCAAAGCCAACCAAGTCTTGGCTGTCCAAAAATCATTCACCTCCCCTACCATAACCACACGCTCTACTTTGTGCCAGCCTTGGAAACCAGCGTGAGGATATAGTGGAGACTTTCGGTGCAGGAGGTACTTGCCTATGCGTTCACGAATGCCCAACTTGCTAGCGAATCAGATGAGGCCCAAAGCTAATGGATTTGTTGACCAAACACTCTTCTCTTCTCGCCACAATGCAACCAATTGGATGGCTGATGATTCTGCTTTTTACAGCTTGTAATCATCCTAGCGCAGCGCCCTTCACCATTGGCGAAACGTCAATTATAGAAGTGCGCCAACCCCTCGATTCTACCGCTTCAGAGATCGTTCAAACCATTGAGCCTTATCGCCATCAGATTGCCGGTATTATGAAGGATACCTTGTTCATCTTAGAAGAAGACTTACCTCGCGGTACACAGGCCGATAGCATCTATCAAAAAAAACTTTGGAACTGGGTGTGTCAAGCGGTACTCACCTATGCCGAAGAAGTGATGCATATCAAGGCAGATGCCTGCTTGTTGAACAGTGGTGGGCTTCGAAAGGATCTCAGTTCAGGACCGATATTGGTGAGCGACCTTTTTGAGTTGCTTCCCTTCGATAATTATTTGGTTTTCATTGAGGTTCGATCGGCAGCCTTGGCCGAAATGAAGAGCTATCTGGAACAAAAAATGCAACCCTTTGCCGGAATGCGTTTGGGCTTCGAAAAAGACAGTCTCCGGCATTTTGAATTTTCTAATGCTTCAGCGGATAGTCTTTTTGTGACCATCAACTATTTGGCTGATGGGGGAGATAAAATGACTTTCTGGGAAAAAGGCAAAAATCGCAACGATACAGAAGTGCTCATTCGGGATGCCGTGATCTGGTATGCAAGAGCGTATGGAGTTGCTGGAAAGGCCTTTGATGGACGTACTTATTGGATTTCAAATTGATACTCCACCGAAAGACGAAATACCTACTCCTATCTTATCTATTGTACTTTTTTGAGAATAAAATTGAAAAAATGAACTCAATGCTGG
>CAZDPF010000253.1:0-2307 GCA_964507215.1 uncultured Chryseobacterium sp.
CGGTCTATACGGCTACCGCATCTTGAATGGAGGGGAATGGCAAAGTGGGAAACTCCTCATCGGCCAATAGTTTTTCGGCCTCCATCTTTGGTCTTCTTCGTAGGTATTACGTAAAATGAATCTCTCTATGATTCATTATATCAGCTTTTTATGAAAAAAGTTAATAACCTACTTGCTAAGTGGGAAATTCAATTACTTTTGCCGCCGACTTGTGACAACCTGAATGGAACACACCCAAATCTATCTGCTTGTAATACTGGTGCTCCTTGTTTTAGCACTGGTAGCAGAAAAGATTCGTCCGGCTTACACCTTTCTTATCGGGGTTTTCCTCTTGGTGGTTGGCGGCGTCATTCCAACAACGGCTTTCCTTCAAAGCTTATCCAATACTTCCATTCTCAGCATCTTCCTCTTAATCATCATTACGGCGGGAATCAATGACCATTTTCGTTTGAGCACTTATCTCGACCGCATGTTTGGCAAGGGCGAATCAGCTTCAGGGTTTCTGTTCAAGATGGGAGGCTTTGTAACAGCGCTTTCTTCCATCATGAACAATACGCCGGTGGTGGCCATGCTCATGCCCTATGTACATGATTGGTCGAGGAAAAAGGGCATTAGTCCTTCTAAGTTCTTGCTTCCACTTTCGTACTTCGCCATAGTAGGAGGGATGATTACCGTTATTGGCACTTCTACCAACTTGGTTCTGCAAGGATTGGTGAAGGAGAATACCGGACTGGAGTTGGCCTGGCACGATTTCTTTTATCCCGGCCTATGGGTTGCCGGACTCACTTTGGCATTCATGTCTTTTGTAGGGCATCGGCTGCTTCCTAACAACAAAGATCTTTTGGTGCTTTTCTCTGAAAACACCCGCGAGTATCTGGTGGAAACCGTTATCCCCACTGATTCACCATTGATTGGCCGCAGTGTAGAAAAGGCCGGACTTCGAAATTTGAAAGGGGTGTATTTGGCCGAGATTCTTCGTACCAACGGACGCTTGATAGCACCAGTGAAACCCAATGAGATCATTCGTGAAGGAGATCTGCTTTTCTTCGCTGGGGATACGGGAGAGGTCATGGGCTTGATGGATGAGGTACGCGGCCTTGAACTGAGTAAAAAAGAAAAGCTAGACCTCGGCAATGAGATCGAAATTGTAGAGGCGGTAATTCCCTTCAACTCTTTGCTGGCCGGAACTACCGTAAAAGAGTTTGGCTTTCGCGAGCGCTATGATGCCGTTATTGTAGGCATCCATCGAAAAGGAGAGAAAATAAGTGGGAAAATCGGCAATATTCGTCTCGAAGCTGGCGACTTGCTGCTGATCAGTGCCGGTCCAGACTTCCGCACCTTGGTAGACCAAGACAAGAATCTGTACATTGTTTCTTCGATGGAAAGGGCCAGTAGAATAGCTGATTGGAAGAAAAATGCTTTCCTCATCGGTACGCTCACCGCCATCGTATTGGCCATACTACCCGCCAGTTTATTGGGCATTGACCGCAGTGGCGGCTTGTTGAAACTCTACGAAACGCTTTTTCTCATCCTCGGCCTCCAATTCGCTTTGGGAATGATGGACAGCGAAGGCGTTAAGCGCAATGTGAGTCTTGACTTATTAATCATCTTGGCCTCTGCACTCACCTTCGGTACAGCCTTGGTCAACAGTGGAACGGCCGAGCTGATTGCCACGCAGTTCATTCATTACACCCAAGGTTTAGGGCCATTGAGCGTAGGCGTTGGAATTTTTCTACTCACCCTGACACTCACCTCTTTTGTAACCAATGTAGCGGCTGTTTCCATCGCTTTTCCCATTGCTTTGGCACTTAGCGAGCAAATGCAAATCAGTCCGTTACCCTTCTTTATGATCACGGCTTTTGGGGCGAGCGCCTGTTTCTTGACTCCTATGGGCTACCAAACCAATCTGATGGTGTACGGCCCTGGCGGTTATCGTTTCAAAGACTTTCTAAGAGCGGGATTCCCGCTTACAATTCTGTACGGAGTAGTGGTGATGAGCTACTTCGGTTGGAAATATCAACTCAATTGGTAAATGGAAAAAGAAAAACTCCATATCATTCCCCATGATCACAAGATCAACCGAGAAGACCGTGAGCGGCTTTTAGGGCAGAAAGCCCGAGTGCTGTGGTTTGTTGGTTTGAGCGGATCGGGAAAATCTACCTTGGCTAGCCGGGTAGAACAAGAGCTTCACCAGATGGGTAAGCTCACGTATATTTTAGACGGCGACAATGTGCGCGCCGGATTGAACAAAGATTTGGATTTCAGCGAGGCCAGTAGGGTAGAAAATATCCGCCGCATTGGAGAAGT
>CAZDPF010000254.1:0-2293 GCA_964507215.1 uncultured Chryseobacterium sp.
CTCCTTAGGCGGGCAGCCAGTATAGGATGGCTGAATACCATTGATCAGACAATAGGGAGGCTGCTAAGCCCAACTCATTCTAATTGCCAAGTATCATTGCTCTATCATAGCTGTCTAAACGGCTTTGGGTAGCCGTGGCCGCTCCTCTTCAATGTCCTATACCATTCCTTAATACCAGAATGATTCCATTCAATTCTTTTTTAAGTTTTTGAATAGTCGGAAGAAAATGTAGATGTGGCTCAAAAAGGTAGCTAGACCATACGTTATGAACATCAACCAAATAAAGCCCAAGTTTTGTTCGTATAACTTCAAACCAAAAAACTGTGGGAAGGCACTGATTAAATCACCAAATCCAACAATATTGAATATCCATACCAAAGGAATGGCAAAGCGCCATTTGTTCTTTAATGCCACTACTGCAATGATGGCTAGAATGGCGGTAGTGAAATCGAGGATCCCAACAGTGGTTAAAAATTCTGTTGGAAAACCTCCATAAAATTGCTCTTTGGCCATGAATGACAAACCCAAATACCGGAAGGTGTTGAGGAAAACAAAAGGAAGTAGGGCTTCATGAATGGGCAGCTTTGAAATTCGGGCTTGTATCCAAATCCTGAATCCTAAGATGATCGCAATGGAACCTGTGAGTGCCTGCAGGTTGATGATAGTAAAATTGTCCATGGTGTTTATTTGTTGTTCGGTGTTGGTTGTTTGTTGAGTTGTTTGAAAATGAAGGTCGGTGCCAATCTGCTCATGAGTTTGAGTTGTTTAGATATTCCTGGCGTGATTTCATCTTTGCCTTTTATAAAGTCTTTCCAAAATGCGTTGGCGAGTTTTTCAGGTGGCATTGGTTTTAAAATCTCGTCAGCAGCAATATTCGCTTCATGTGCCAATGGAGTATCTACTACTGGGGGCAGAAGTTCCACTACTCTAATTTAGTGGGGTTTCAATTGTAGTCGAATGGCTTTTGTCCAAGAATGCAAAGCCGATTTTGTTCCTGAATAGACAGGTGATTGGGCAAAAGGCACATAAGCCAAACCCGAAGAAACATTGATAAGAACAGCGTTCTTGCTTCTTTTGAGTTGTGGTAAAAAGTAGTGCAGTAGTCTAATGGGAGAATTGTAGTTGATTTCAATTTCTTGCATCTGTTTTTGCAAGTCATTGCTTTCGTTTCCTGCATCTACCAAGTTCATGATACCTGCATTATTGACAAGTAGGTCAATTCCCGAGAATTTATCTTGGATGTCTTCTACTAATTTTTGAACCGCCGTTTCATCAGATACATCACTTTGGAAATAATGAATTTCCGGATTTAAAGCCTGAACGTTTTGAAGTTTGGTCAAATCTCGCCCAGTGATGATTACCGTATTGTTATTCGCTAAAAACTTTTTGGCAAGAGCCAGTCCAATGCCCGAGCTGCCCCCTGTAATAAGCACTCTTTGTTGTGCGTAAATCATGAATAGCTTACTTTTACTACTAAATGAGTAGCAAACGTAGTGAAAAGGTTTATTACTACCAAAATAATAGTTAAATCATGAAGGGTACATTTCGATCCTCATGTCCGCTGGCTACCACCCTTGATATCATTGGCGACAAGTGGTCTTTATTGCTCGTGAGAGATATGTTGATGGGAGGCAAGAAGACATTTAAGGAGTTTTCCGAATCAACTGAGCGGATTGCTCCAGGCATTTTGTCTTCAAGATTGAAGTGGCTTGAAACCAATAAACTGCTGACCAAAAGGAAATTACCAGAGAACCAGAAGGAGAATATTTATCTGTTAACAGAGAAAGCCATAGGGCTCGCTCCTGTAATTGTTGAGATCATTCTATGGAGCGATAAGAATATGAGAAGTCAGAATCCTGAAATGTTCTCCATAGCAGATGCAGGATTCGACCAGGATAAGTGGGGCATCACCGAGGGCATTCAGACCAAATACCGTCAGATGGTTCAAGCGCTCATGGGTTGACGGGGCTTTTTCTGTTCAACCGCCAAAGCCTTCCTATCGTCTACTCAATTGAAGGTAAACCAGTAAGGTGAAGATGCCCCGGCGAAAAGCCACTAAGCTCGCGGGTAATCATAATAACCGGAGTACGAAAGCCCTTCCGAAGTCTTGGGCTTCTGAGATGTCGCGACTGCGTTTGGCTACGCCCTTGTTTCTTGCTTCTGTGCAGCGGCTCAAGACCGAGAATCGAGCTTGCGAGCGAAGAGCCCTCACCACGGAGCACACAAAACGCACTGAGTAGCACTGAGAAGTTCTATCCTGTGACACTCCGTGCGCTCCGTGATCGAGTGGTGA
>CAZDPF010000255.1:0-2255 GCA_964507215.1 uncultured Chryseobacterium sp.
TGAACAATGGCATTGCAGAAGTGGAGTTCTTTCACGAGAAAAAGAACAGCATGCCAGGGGAGCAGCTTGCTCGCTTAGCTGACGCAATTGACCAATGTGCCAAAGATGCTCTGGTGAAAGTGGTCGTTCTTCGTTCTGCGGGTGAGGGTGCCTTTTGTGCGGGAGCCAGTTTTGATGAGTTGGTAGCCATCTCTAATAGACAAGAAGGGCTGGCCTTTTTTAGTGGCTTTGCACGCGTAATCAACAGTATGCGCTCTTGTCCGAAGTTCATCATCGGTCGCATTCAAGGCAAAGCCGTAGGCGGAGGCGTTGGCTTGGCAAGTGCTACAGATTATTGTTTTGCCCATCGCTCGGCGTCTATCAAGCTTTCAGAATTGGCTGTTGGCATTGGGCCTTTTGTGGTAGGACCTGCTGTGGAAAGAAAAGTAGGTCTTTCGGGAATGAGCGAGTTGGCGATTGATGCCACCTCTTGGCGCTCAGCTGATTGGGCACAACAAAAAGGACTCTACAACCATGTTTTCGACAGCCACGAAGCCATGGATGAAGCCATAGGCGCATTGGCCTCTCGCTTGGCCAAATCAAGTCCTCAAGCCATGCATCGGCTGAAAGAAACTTTCTGGCACAATACAGGTCATTGGGAAGATCTATTGCGAGAACGGGCGGGCATTAGCGGTGAATTGGTGCTCTCTGATTTTACACGAAACGCCATAGCGGCTTTCAAAGCGGGTGAGCGCTCATGAGGCGCTGATCGATTTGCGATATTTGCGGCATGGTGCGCAAGCGGAAGGAAAGCGTAATGGATCGGCTCCGGTACAAATACCGGCTGGTTATTCTCAACGACGATACTTTTGAAGAGAAGCTTTCCTTCAAACTCAGTCGGCTGAATGTCTTTGTCAGCATTGGCGTTTCCGCCATCGTTCTGATTGCCGGAACCACCTTGCTCATCGCCCTCACGCCATTAAGGGAATACATACCCGGCTATTCCTCTGCCCGCCTTCGTCGTCAGGCCTTCGATCTGGTGAGAAAAACCGATTCCATTAATACGCAGTTGGCCTATCAGCAGCGCTATTTGAACACCATCAAGAATATTGTGGAGGGAAAAGCGCCAGACAGCCTCAATACCCTTCCTCCTGAACAGGTGGCCCAATTGCCTCAAGAAGAAGCTTTGGCGCCAAGTGAACAGGAAGTTTCGCTTCGCAAAAAGGTGGAGGAAGAAGAGCGCTTTAACGTAGAGCCAGCGGCATCGAAAAGCAGAAACCTAGAAAACCTGGGTTTCTTCACGCCCTTGAAAGGCGTGGTTTCAAATGCATTCAGTAAAGAAAATCACCACCTTGCCATCGATATACTTGCTCCAGCCAACAGTGCCATTAAAGCTTGTTTGGATGGCCATGTAATATTGGCCGAATGGACTGCAGAAACTGGGCATATCTTGATGCTTCAACATGCAAACGGTCTGATCTCCGTCTATAAACACAACTCGGCCTTGTTAAAGAAACAAGGCGATTTGGTGAAGGCTGGAGAAGCCATCGCCATTATTGGCAATTCCGGCGAACTGACCACTGGTCCTCACCTTCACTTTGAGCTTTGGCACGAGGGAAACCCTATTGATCCACAACTATTTATGCGTTTTTAGGCATGGCAAAATGGAAAGAGCAACTCGCAAAGCCCTATGCTTGGTGGGTGCATCAACGCAACTTACAGTGGAAGCTTCGCGCAGCGGAAGTACAGCAAGAATGGTTGCTCAAGTTGTGTCATAAAGCAGCCCATACCCAATTCGGAATCGACCATCATTTGAAGGAGGTGCGTACAGCAAAAGATTTCGCTGATGCTGTTCCTATTCGAGATTATGAAATGCTTCGCTCGTACGTGGATGTCATGGTGGATGGAAAATCTGATGTCCTGTGGCCTGGCCGTCCGCTCTATTATGCCAAAACCAGCGGAACGACTTCAGGGGCTAAATACATCCCCATCTCCAAAGAGTCAATGCCATTTCACATAGAATCGGCCAAAGAAGCGCTACTGGAATATGCCTTCCACAGCGGCAATTATGACTACATCGGCGGCAAGATGATATTCTTGCAGGGAAGCCCCGAAATGACGGATACACATGGGGTAAAAACCGGAAGACTTTCCGGAATTGTTGCCCACTATGTGCCGGCTTATTTGCAGGCCAACCGACTGCCAAGTTGGGAAACCAATTGCATAGACGATTGGGAAACAAAACTGGCGGCCATTGTACAAGAAACCAAGGCCCA
>CAZDPF010000256.1:0-2218 GCA_964507215.1 uncultured Chryseobacterium sp.
CAATGGCCTTTCGAGCGATTAGGGGTTCTGAATCGAGATACGAGGCGAAAGCCGGATTGCGACTGAGAAAGGCCAAGTCTTCAGAAACGGTTCGGTACTCAGCATCAACAAATTGAATAAGTCTTTCGAGATTTCTTTCCCCCTCAACCAACAATTCCCTTTGCGTTTGACTTTTTCCCCCAAGTAAACCAAATAGGAAGAAAAGGACACAATGAGGGTAACGCCAATACTGATGGCGAGGAGCGTGATGTACATCCCTCTGCTCGGGGTGGGCCTGTTGATGCGCTCTGTCATTTTGGTTACAAGCCCTTAAAGATGCCCAATTTTATTGGACGTCGGGAGAGAAGGTAGAGGATAATTTCACGAACCTTCCCGGCAAGGCCCGAATATGGCCATCTAGCTCCAATTCAAATAAAAGCGCTTGTACATCATGGGGTGGCAGTTGTAAGCTCAATGCCAAATCATCAATGTGCATCGGTGCCCCGTGGCGGGCCAAAGCCAATGCTACTTCTCTGGCATCTGCCGGAAACAAGCGCTCTTGTAGCGGCGCACTTACTTCCCAACCAAGAATTCGTGGAATGTCTTCTGGAGCTGGTAAGATGGCGGCCGCGTGTACAGCTATTAAATCATGGCAACCTTTTGAAACTTCTGAATTCCAAGGACCAGGAATGGCCAAAACTTCCCGACCATAATCGTTGGCCAGGCGAGCGGTGATCCACGCACCTCCTGCCCTCCCTGCCTCTACTACAACCGTAGCCTCGGCTATACCGGCCACAATTCTATTGCGTTTCGGAAAGTTCTCTCGATCAGGTTTTACTGTATGGTAGAACTCAGAAATCAACGCGCCTTTCTCCTGCAGTTGCTTGGCCTCTTGCCGATGCTGTTGAGGATATACCTTGCCTAAACCACTGCCCAATACCGCTATTGTGGGAATATTGAATTCCAACGCAGCTCGATGCGCCTGAATATCTATGCCGTAAGCCAATCCGCTGACCACGGTCGCACCGCAACTCGACAGCACTTTGATCAACTCCCATGTAGCTTCTCTTCCGTACTCACTCATTTGCCGTGTGCCGATGACCGATACCAATCGGGCACCCAAAGGGGGAAGTTGACCCTTATAAAAAATGGCCAATGGAGCGTCACTGCAACGTGAAAGGGCAGCAGGATAGAAATCGTCTGAAAACAAGGCCACTTGCCCGCCGGCATCCTGATTAATCTGCAACTGCTCTTGGCTTCTGAGTAAGGCGCTAGGCCCCTCGGTTCTAATGAGGTTGAGCAGAATTTCTGGCCGAAGTCCATCTACCTGACTTAACTCATATGCACTTGCTTCCCAAACGCTTTGTGCACTGCCAAAATGCTGAATAAGCTGACGGGCTTTCACTGGCCCAAGGCCACTCAATTCGCCAATGGCGAGGGTATAAATGGCCTGTTCACGCATCTGATCTTCTGCGTACCAAAGTAGCACTTGCTTGGGCAGAGGCCATAATCACCATGTCATTGATGCATACATGCGGTGGTCGCGTGAGGATGAAAATCACCGCATCGGCAATGTCGTTTGCGTACAAAGGCTCAAGTCCTTTATAAACTGCACTCGCTTTGTGTTGATCGCCCTTGAACCGAACGAGAGAAAATTCTGTTTCCGCCATACCAGGAGCCACCTGCGAAACACGAATTCCTCGGTTCAGTAGGTCGATTCGCATGGCACGATTCAATGCATCCACAGCGTGTTTGGTTGCGCAATAGACATTTCCTCCTGGGTACACCTCTTTGCCTGCAATAGAACCTATGTTCACGATTTGTGCTCCGTCTGGCATGAGCGGTAAAAAGTACTTGGTACAATACAGAAGACCTTTAATGTTGGTGTCGATCATCTGATCCCAATCTTCCAATTCACCATCGGCAATCCCGGAAACCCCCAATGCCAGCCCAGCATTGTTAATCAGTGCCTCAACCACCATACGCTCTTCCTCTAACTGCCTCGCTGCCATGGCCACTTGTTGGGCATTTCGAACATCAAAAGCAAGCACCTTAACTTTAACTTGATGACCATCCCTCAACTCATTGGCTAAGGATTCTAATCGCTCTTCCCGTCTTCCGGTAATAATAATTGATCGGCCGAGTGCTGCCAATTTACGGGCGATGGCTTCCCCAAACCCAGAGCTGGCACCGGTAACCAGCGTGTATGGATGTGACATGATGTAGCTCACTTAGTGCA
>CAZDPF010000257.1:0-2217 GCA_964507215.1 uncultured Chryseobacterium sp.
TCTCGTTCTATGAATAAACCTCGGTGGATCATTGATGTTGGTCTGCACAAAGGGCAGGATGCCCGCTATTACCTCACAAGAGGGTTTCATGTGCTCGGCATAGATGCCGATCCAAATCTTATTAAACAAGCACGAAGCCTTTTTGCTAAGGAGATACAAGAAGGTCGGTTGCGATTGCTGCATGCTGCCATTACAGATTCAGATGGTGGGGAGATCGACTTTTACTTGAGCAGCAATAGTTTGTGGAGTTCAGTAGATGCAGCGGTTTCGGTAAGAGGCAATCACCAGTTTCAAAAAATTCGTGTGCAAACCCGAAGCTTGCCTTCCTTGATGGAAGAGTTGGGCACTCCTCATTATATCAAAATTGATATTGAGGGCAGTGATGCGCTGGTGCTGAGAACGCTGAAGAAGGCCACTCATTTACCCCATTTTCTTTCGGTAGAAAGCGAGTGTATCAGAGAAGGGGTTACGCCCACAGACAATGTGGTACTGGAAACTTTGGAAATCCTTCGCGATTTGGGCTTTCAGAAATTCAAATTGGTAGATCAAACCACTTTGTGCGTAGTGCCTGAAAATGGGGGATTCTATACAAACCCCAAAATGCAAATTCCACCAACCGGCAAAGGAGCTGCTCATTGGATTTTCAGAAGAGTGAAGGCGCTGAATGAAAGAGTATTTGATGTGCACCCTTCTTTTCAATACTATCGCAAGAAGCTACGCGACCAATTGGGCTATTGGTTTGAAGTGGGGGCTTCGGGACCGTTTGGCGACGATTTGGCGGGCGAATGGCTCGATTTTGAGCGCGCCCGTAAATGTTTGCTTGTCAATAGAAAAGAATATCATCAATTGCCTAGTTCACACGCATTTGGATTTTGGTGTGATTGGCATGCGAAACCTCAATAGCAACGGTTAAATAGCTGTTGTAAGCCATCAAGCAGGGTGGCCGAAATGGCAAAGGGCGCTGTTTTTCAGAAGCCTACAGATTTAGTTGTACCTTTGACCCTTACACAATTAAATGACATTTGAACAACTGGGCTTAGCAGCCCCCTTATTAAAGGCGTTGGAAGCAGAAGGCTATCACCGCCCAAGTCCGATTCAAGAACAAGCGATTCCTATTTTACTATCCGGCAAAGATTTGCTGGGATGTGCACAAACCGGAACCGGAAAAACAGCGGCTTTCGCCCTTCCCATTCTTCATCATTTGTTGAAAGGCAACGGTTCAACACAGGGCCCCAAAGCCATTAGAGCTTTGGTAGTTTGTCCAACACGCGAATTGGCATTACAAATTGAAGAGCGTTTTAACGCTTATGCACGTTTTACCCAATTGAAGGCGCTGGCCATTTTTGGTGGGGTGAAACAAGGTCCGCAAGTAGCTACTTTGAGAAAAGGTATTGATGTACTCATCGCTACTCCTGGAAGATTACTCGATCTCATGGAACAGCGAATTGTTTCGCTGAACGAAGTGCGTTTTTCTGTATTGGATGAGGCCGATCATATGTTTGATCTCGGCTTTGTTCGCGATATCCGTAAGATTATCAAAACCTTGCCATCGCAAAGACAGTCGCTTTTCTTCTCGGCTACCATGCCGTTGGAAATTGAGCAGCTGGCCCATGATATGCTGGGTGATCCTATGCGCATTGCCATTTCACCGGAGGTGAAAACGGCGGAACGTGTAGATCAATCGGTCTACTTTGTGGCAAAAGATCAAAAGATCGACTTGCTGCTGGAACTGCTGAAAGACAATAGCTTTCGTTCCTATTTGGTCTTTAGCAGAACCAAGCATGGGGCCGACAAAATTGTGAGGAAGATCAAGGCCGCTGGATTGAATGCCGAAGCCATTCACGGCGATAAGAGCCAAGGCAAGAGACAGCAGGTACTGCGCGAATTCAGAACCGGTAAGCTGCCCATCCTCATCGCAACAGATATTGCCGCAAGAGGAATTGATATTGATGAACTTGGACTGGTAATCAACTTTGATTTACCCAATGTTCCTGAAACCTATGTGCACCGCATTGGAAGAACAGGAAGAGCCAGTGCAAGTGGCAAGGCGATTAGTCTCTGCACCTTTGAAGATCGATCATTATTGAGAGACATTCAGAAGCTTTTGGGCAGAGAAGTTCCTGTAGCTGAGCACCCTGTTTATTCCATTGCTGCTCCTGAGCCTCCGGCCATTATACCGCCCGCCATGCGCAGGAAAACCCGTCCGCATCGGATCGC
>CAZDPF010000258.1:0-2213 GCA_964507215.1 uncultured Chryseobacterium sp.
GAAAAGCTCTCAGTGCTACACAGTGTGCTCCGTGTGCTCTGTGGTAAGTTTTTCCCCGGACTCCCTCACCATCCTAACTTCCTCACCCAATAAAACTCTCTAAACCCTAAACCATCCCTCACCCACCTCACATCCTCACTTCCTCACACTCTCAACCCTAAACTCTCAACCCTAAACCCATTTCACGCATTACCAGCCTTCTTTAGATACAACCCAGTTACGCGAAATTTTGGGTTACATTTCAGGAACGCAACCCAACATCCTAAAAAAATGAGTCAAATAGCATTGCTCCCTCCCGCAGCAGATGTTGAAACCAAGGCGGTATTAAAGAAAACGGCAGAAGCTCATCGCTATTTGGCACAGCTGAAAGGCTATGCCGCTATGATTCCCAATCAAAGTATTCTAATAGACACCCTCTCCCTTCAAGAAGCCCGAGAAAGCTCGGCCATCGAGAATATCATTTCCACTTTTGACGATGTATATCAATCCAATGACCAAAGCTTATCATTTGCTTCACCGGCTGCCAAAGAAGTGCACGCTTATTCCAAAGCCTTAAAGAAAGGCTTTGAAAAGGTGGTAGATCAAGGCTTGCTCACCAACAAAATTATCTTGGAAATCCAACAGGAAATTGAGCACAATAGCGCAGGCTACAGAAAACTGCCGGGAACTAAACTCCTGAATCAAACTACCGGTGAAACGGTTTATGAGCCTCCCCAAGATTACGATACCATTTTGAACTTGATGAACAATCTGGAAGCTTTTATCAATGATGATGCGCTATCAGATTTGGACCCCTTGGTAAAAATGGCTTTGATCCACCACCAATTTGAAAGCATTCATCCGTTTTATGATGGCAACGGACGTACTGGTCGAATCATCAACATTCTCTATCTGATCAAGAATGATCTGCTATCGCTACCTGTATTGTATTTGAGCCGATTTATCATCCAACACAAAGCAGATTACTACCGATTGCTGCAGCAAGTGCGCGACGAAGGCCGATGGGAAGATTGGCTATTGTTTATGCTTGAAGCGGTAATAGCTACCTCAAAAAGCACCGTTCACATGATTGAAGAAATAAGGAAAGCCATGCAGCACTATAAGCATCGAATGAGAAGCCTAGCGCCAAAAATCTACTCGCAAGAATTATTGAACAACCTGTTTAGGTACCCCTACACCAAAATTGAATTCGTTATGCACGACTTGCAAGTAAGCCGGAATACCGCCATTCGATACCTCGGTCAACTGGAAAAGCTTCAACTGATTGAAAAAAAGAAAATTGGGCGTGAAAACTATTTCGTCAATCAGGCTTTACTCGAACTGCTGATTCATCCGAAGTAGTGCAGGAAATGTAGGAACGCACACTTTTGGAGTCTAGCTTCTGGATTCGACCCAACCTCACCTCCTCACTCCCTCACCTTCTCAACCTACCAAACCACCTAGGAAGATGACAGATTACAGATCACAGATGACAGATTTTTAAGGTTTAACAGACTGAATACCTACAAGTTTCTGTTATCTGATCTCTGTTATCTTTCCCAAAACCACCAAACTTTCTCGCCTCTCGATTCTCGTTTCCGAAGCGAATGCGCAGCAGTGCGAAGTCCCGAGACCTCGGGATCGGTTCTCGCTTCTCATTGTTTTACCACTCGATCACGGAAATCACTGAGTGACACGGAGAAAAGCTCTCAGCGCTACACAGTGTGCTCCGTGTGCTCTGTGGTAAGTTTTTCCCCGCACTCCCTCACCATCCTCACTTCCTCACCCAATTAAACCCTCTAAACCCTAAACACTCAACCCTAAACCATCCCTCACCCACCTCACCTCCTCACTCCCTGCCCCCCCTCACCCCCCCCTACATCAAAGGAGCTTCTCGTTTTAAACTGCCAATGTCCACTTCATCCGCAGCCGATTTGGGAAAAGAGGATTTGAAATATGTCTATTTTCCCTGTTCAATGGAACTCCAATGAAATTCTTCCGAAGGCTTCGTTTGCAACAAGTACGAGAATCGCGTCTTTTCACCTACTTCTTGTACGCATTGGGGGAGATCACCCTTGTAGTGATTGGTATTTTAATTGCTTTGCGCATCAACAATGCCAATGCAGATCGGAAGCAATACGCCCAAGAAACCCAAATGCTGCAAGAAGTGCTGGCTGATATGCGGGCTGCACAAGTCATTATTGACTCTACCAAGTACTACAATCAAATTACGC
>CAZDPF010000259.1:0-2212 GCA_964507215.1 uncultured Chryseobacterium sp.
CTTTTGCCACCAATTCTGAGGGCACTAGCTTCGGACAGGAGAGTAGTTTTACTACATCATCAGCAGCAAATTGCTTGACTGCCTACTCTTTGTCTGCCACAGTTTTAGGCAACTACCGTGTCAATCTCAATTGGAATGCAACCGGTGATTCGATCTACAATATTTGGTTGCGTCTTGAAGGAGATACCACTTGGTCGAGGTTCAATTCCAACACCAATTCGCGCAGTTTAACGCCTCTAGCACCTGGTGATTATGAAGTATACGTTTCTGAAGCAGGCGGAATCAATCCTTCGTGTATTGAACGCTTCTCAGTTAGTTGCGAAGACTTTGGTTATTCTACTAATGTCTTTCAGATCACAGATGCTACCAAAGGAAAAGTAAATGTCTTTGGGGTGAATGGTGGTCGTCGAACATGGGACTTCGGACTGATCAACGGAGCAGATACTATTTGGGTAGATAATAAATTCTCTAACCGCTTCATTCAACTTGATCCTGGAAGCTATGCACTTATGGTCAAAGACTTCTACAATTGCTATTCGTCTCAAATAGATACAGTAGTCATTAATCCCGTAGATTCAACCGTTATTCCTTATTTGACTACTGTACAAAATTTAGGCGGAGGGAGCTTACGTCCTGTATGGTCAGTTGCTGATACTTCTAGAATTGACCGTTACCAAATACGGGTGAAAGACATGACTAGCGGTGGATTAGGAACTTTATACCAGACCTATATCGCCTTGGGTGGCGCTACTTCCTCTTTCACCATTAATGGGCTTCCTCCTGCACGCTACCGAATTGATATTAGAGGTCGTGTTGATGGCGCTTTTGCCAATGGAGTTTATTCCAACTTCAGGGAACGTGTGGTTGCAAGTAGCAAATTTGCAGCTGAGGGAATAGGAACCGAATCTGGAGAAATAGGTCTATCCATCTATCCTAATCCTGCCTCTCACATGCTCTATGTTCGTGCCCCTTATGGCAGTGAGCTCGTCCTTATGGATTTGAATGGCCGAACAATTGCTAAACGAAGTACAAGCAATATAGAAGAAGCCTTTGATCTGAGTGAATTGGCCCAAGGAGTTTACCTTTTAGAATGGATGTTTGAAGGAAACTCGTACCGTGAAAAGGTGATAAAGCAATAGTCAAAAAGCCGTATTGAATGCTACGTAAGGAAGCCGTCTCATTAATGGGGCGGCTTTTTTTTATTCTTTAAAAAAAAGATCGCCGACATAGCAAAAAAGGCAAGCCCGGCCAGAATGGATAAGAAGCATCATTCAATTGATTCTTGAGAGAAGAAGCTTTATGAGACCCTCGTCTTGGCCCAATAAAGGAAGTGAAAATGCAGTGGAACTGAAGCCTCATCCCCATGCTTCTTTACAAACTCTATCAGATTCATATAGTGGGTTTTACACCCTGTTAAGATGCGATAAATTATGCAAACGGAGGGTGATATTCATTTATAAAAAACAGTTAATAATTTGAAATACTAACCCTGAATATGTGGCATTTACTGTTATTATCAACATAAACGTAGCAGTCGATCCCATTATCATCAAATAAATGCATAAACAAATACCAATTTCCCGGACGCAATTTGCCTAGCTTCCTATCATAATGCTTAAAATCATCGGTGTACCAATTAAATCCATTAAACTCATTGAAGTAAACCCGTCTGTCACTGTAACGATCTCCTGTCTCATTTAAGAAGGCCCTCCTAAGCGTACCCTCAGCTCTTTAAAATTTTAAACATAAAAGTTTGATGACTTCCCTTAATACTGTCAATTGTCAAGTTAGTGATATATGCATGTTTCGGAATAAGTTTCGAAATTGAAAAAGATCTGTTATACTCGTGCCAGTGCTCATTCTGTATGTACTCATCTGTAATAACCAACTCCCGATTTCTCTCTAGAAGACCCAACAAAACACACGAATTCATCCAACACAATAAAACCATGTAACCCGCCAATCTCAGGCTCTTATTAAAAAAAACAATCATTGCTATTCGTTTTCGCTTGCTTCTTTCAGAGCGAGCTCGAATATAATAGCAACTTCTTTATATTCAGCTTTGGATTGATCTCCGACCTCTGAATAAAGACTATCTTCATATCCATTATCAATCTTCCATTGCTTATGAGTGGTAAGGGCACTAATAATAGTAAGTTGCCCGGTCAAGCTAGACAAAGCCTAACTAGACATGCTTTTTCTAACTGGCCCC
>CAZDPF010000260.1:0-2196 GCA_964507215.1 uncultured Chryseobacterium sp.
CGAGAATGGCGGCACACGCGCCACCAATCTTTTCATTGCCGACTGGGTGGAATAGACTGCTTTGAAGAACGGTAGAAGTAACCAACTGCCGGAGATAGGAAGATGCCAGAGGCCAGAGGCCAGACACCAGAAGCCAGAGGCCAGAGGCCAGACACCAGATTCCAGATTTTTTCCGCCTTAATGGACAGATATTTAACCTCTATGCGCTTCTGGCTTCTGGATTCTGGCTTCTAAACCATTCTCCTCCTGAGCTCCTACGAAGTAGAGCGAAGTCCCGCTACCGCGGGATCGCGTCTCGTTTCTATTCCTCCCTCACCTTCTCAACCCTAAACCCTAAACGCTCAACCATTCCTCAACCCATCTGATTCCTTGTTTCTTCCTGCTAATTCCTAATCCCTGCTACGGTTCACCAATTAAAGCCGCAAGGCATTGCGGCTCTACAGCTTCCTCACCTCCCTCACCGCCTCACCGCCTCACCTTCTCAACCCTAAACCCTCAACCTAAACTATTTCAATCATTATCTGGGAAGATATCAGATCACAGACGCCAGACAACAGATAATAGATTTATATCGTCTTATTGGCCTGATATTTAACCCCCTAAGCTCGTCTGGCCTCTGGATTCTGGCTTCTGGATTCTCACCCTCCTCACCCCCCTCACCACCCTCACTCCCTCACCTTCTAAACCCTAAACTTCTCAACCCTAAACTCCCCAATTGGTTACGATAAACCACCAAATGCTGCGGTTTTGCTCTATTGGGCGTTTATCCAATTTTGATTTATTTAGTAGGGTTGTTCTTTATTTAAAATGATTGATGATGAAATTTTATTCCAAAGGTTTCTTCAAAGCACTGGATGCTTGTTTGGATGGGCGTTACAATTTGAGCAAGTGGGTGGCGGAGACGCTCAACTGCTCGGAGAGCAATGCCCGGAGAAAGATCTAAGGCGAGCGCAACCTCTCTATTGATGAGCTGCTACAGCTCATGGCAATCAATCTATCTATCAACTATTTGCCAGTCATTACTTTGACGTTCAAACTATTTTGTCAGGTTATAACCTTACTTTAATCTTGTTTTTGTCAGGCCATACCCTTACTTTTGAACTAGAAAAGTCAGGCTATACCCTTACAAAATGAACAAGAAAAGGCTACAAATAGAGCAATTAGAGAACAAATTGAGCGGATTTAATGCAGCTCACAAAGTGGTTGCACCTCCAACAGGATGGCTAAAAGCTGTAAGAGTTTCACTGGGAATGTCATTGCAGCAATTGGCTGATAAACTCTCAATAACCAAGCAAAGTGTTCAGGAGCTAGAGCTGCGTGAAAAGGAAGGAACCATAACGCTTAAAAGTCTACGTGAAGCTGCCAATGCCTTGGATATGCAATTGGTTTACGGGTTGGTACCCAAAGATGGAAGTATAGAGAAACTCATTGACCGAAAGGCGAAAGAATTAGCTAGTCGCGTTGTATCCAGAACTTCTAATACCATGAAATTAGAAGATCAAGAGAATACACAGCAACGACTCAAAAAAGCCATTGAAGAGAGAACCGCTGCAATTAAAAATGAGCTACCAAAGATGCTATGGGACTAATGCTTGAATACATTGATGGTCAAACGCCAATTGACGAAGATGAAAAAGAAGGCTTGCTCATTGAGACCATAGTTACCAAGGCAGAATTAGATGAATTTGAGCAACAAAACATAGAAGAAGCCATACAATGGGTAATCGGCAGGAAGTTCAAAGCGAAAGATGTCTTTACAGAAAAATTCATTTGCAACATTCACAAACGCATGTTCGGTGATGTTTGGACTTGGGCAGGTGAGTTTAGGAAAACCAACAAGAATATTGGCATTGATAAATACCAAATACCTGTTGCTCTCAAAGTACTCTGTGATGATGCACTCTTTTGGTTAGAAAACGAAACCTACCCTCCTGAAGAAATAGCTGTACGCTTCAAACACGGAATTGTGAGCATTCACTGCTTTCCAAATGGAAATGGAAGGCATAGCCGATTAATGGGCGACATCATCAATGAAAAACTCTTTGGCCAAGAGCCGTTCACGTGGGGCACAAATAACATATCCACAGCAGATGACACAAGATCAACCTATTTGCAAGCAGTAAAGGCAGCAGATCAGGGAGATTATGCCCCTTTGCTTGCTTTTGCTCGATACTGACTACCAAACGCCTTTATTTT
>CAZDPF010000261.1:0-2144 GCA_964507215.1 uncultured Chryseobacterium sp.
ATGTTCTGTACAGCAAACTGCAGCATGCGAACGCCCATATTAGCTTGAACGCCTTCTTCGTAGATCATATTCGCTACTGAGTAATCAATTTCCACTGCAAAGCCAGCGCGTTCCGCAATTTTCTCTTGCAAGGCAGAAAGCTGTAGGGCTACGAATTTGCGCAAATCAGCTTCGTGCAGACTGGGAAAAAGGAAGTGTTCACTTCCCAGTCGGGCCACCCATTCTTTCCGAAAGATCTTCAAGAGGTTTTGTTGAATGCTGCTAATGGTGACCTGATTAGTATGGGCATGTAAATAGGCTGGACTATCATCTTCATCATAGTCGTCGCTCTCAAAGGCCTCGTCGAGATTGCCAATCACAAAAACCAAAGCATCGGCCGAATTCTTCTGCTTGGCGGGCAGCGGCTTCGCCATCAACTCTTGAATCCACTGGTCAACGGCTTCATCACTCATTTCGCCCATGCGTGTTTGCACCCTGCCATAGTCTTCAAACTCGGCCACACCTTCGTGGAAGTAAATGAGGTTCATCAAGGGGTTGCTCACCAACCAAGGCATCACAATCATACCATTGTCGTCTACAGTGCGCGACTCAAACTGAAGGATGGTGTAATCATGCTCATCGCCATAGATGCTGTGAAATTGCTCCAAACCCTCTACAATATAGCCCCCACGGGTGCGTACCCCCGCGTTAAGACAGGCTTTGTAGCGCGCATATTCAGCAGCAACGGCTTCGGGTGAAGGCGGTTGAATCATTTCAACCTCCCACTGGCCGGTATCAAACCACTGAAAGAGTTCTCCAATCTCTTGGGTACGTGAATCAGTCCGTGGGAAGAAGCCTGCATGCCCAGCCAGTTGAAATTCATCGAGTAAGATGATAGGCGGTGTGGCATTTTTATTTTTTAGTTCGCGCTTACTCAAGAAATCGGTGAGCAAGGAAAAGGGCGCCTCTTTGGCCATCGAGATGGTGCAAAGCGCATGTTGAAGGTGGAGCAGTTCAATGAAGCGCTTGACCAAGCTGGTTTTTCCGGTACCGGTCATCCCCCAGAGATTGATGAGGCGCGGACGCATCTGCCACTCGGGGGCCATCAGCCAAGCGCTCAGGGGTTCGGCCATGCGGTCAATCAAATTGTCGAGTCCAATAAACTCGTGTTTGAGTTGCGCCACCACTTTTTCCATGGGCCTGAGCGAGGGCATGGAAGTGCGGTGTAGGGTGCCATTGGAAGACAAAAGTGGATCAGTGATCATCGGATGTTTTTGTTGGATGAGGCAAATGTCCACAGTGCCTCCTTCAAAAGCTGAGGGAGTGCTATTTTTAGGGAAATAATTTTATCAAAACTGCCCAGCGATGTCCGCCGAATACCTTTTGTACAATCGTTTCATGGAGCTCACCAAACGACCCGAAGGAGCCAGTAGAGCTGAATTGATGGGCATTATGGCTGAGTTTCCCCAAGGGGGGAAAAGTCAATCAACCTTCGAGCGCATTTTGCGGGAGCTTCGCCAGGAGTACGGACTGTTGTTAGCGTATGATTCCAAAGACAAGGTGTATCGCTTGGATTGGAATGCCGATGCCGAGCGCTTGATGCACATTACCTATCAAATGCAAATGTGTAAGCTGACCAAGGGAGAGCAACTCAATACAGCGTACATCGATTTTGGCATTTTGCCTTCGGAGCATGGGATAAGCAATTTTGATGGCCTCGCGGAAGCCATTCAGCACAAGCACTGGATACGCATTGCCTATAAGCCCTTTTATACCAATGAGGTGAACGAGTATGAATTGCGACCCTTATTTCTCAAGCTGTGGAACAATCGCTACTATCTGGTAGCCAAGAAGCGGAACGAGACTTTTTTTCGCAATTTCGGTTTAGAGCGCATTCAAGCCCTGGAGATGTTGCGCGAGCGATTTGAGCTGGAGGAAGGGGAGAGCAAGGAGGCTTATGCCCACATCATTGGTATTTCGGAGGCCCAATTGCCAGCAGAGCATATTGTGATTGAAACCAGTTTGCACGGCGCGAATTTTTTGAGTTCCCTGAAGCTGCATAGCAGTCAGCGAAAAGAAGCCATGGCCGATGGACAGTATCGGGTACACCTCCAAGTAGTGCCCAACCGCGAGCTGATGGAAATTCTTGCCGCCATGAACCAACC
>CAZDPF010000262.1:0-2123 GCA_964507215.1 uncultured Chryseobacterium sp.
ACAAACGGCGCACAGTCTACAGTTGGTCCTGGGCTTATTTGCGCAATCGGATTGGGATAAACCGTAATGCTGTCTCGCGCAGTATCTGAACAGCCATAGACATTGGCTACGGCCAAAGCCAAATAATAGGTAGTGTCTCTTTCTTGCGCGGACTGTAAAGTGAAAATGGGCTCAAAAAGACTGGAAGTTTGTCCATCACTCAACATCCAATAATAGCTAAGACCTGTAGTGTCTGTTGAATTGATTCCATTCTGGGAGAGATTGGTCAAACGGTAACTCAAAGGACCGCATGAGTCGTTCACAGCAGAAAAATGCGCTTCGGGTTTTGGATAGACTTGAAAGCTTTGTTGAATAGACGCACTGCAACCCCTTTCGTCTGAAAGTGCCAAACTGATTTGATACGTTGTGACGCCAAGGGGGGATGTGGGCAAATCAAATCGTGGCGTATCGGTAGCTGTGTACAGTGCATTGACCCCAGTGTTTGGACTAATACTCCAATTGTAAAAAAGGCTATCTCCTGCAGAAATGGATTGATCTAATGGGCGTAGCGTAAATGGTGTGCAAGCGGCGGAAGGCAAATTAAACTGAGGGGATGGACGGGCGAGAATGGTTAAAGGAATACTGTCTTGTACTGTGCAACCATCCACACTAGTCAATTGTAATACAATCCATACCAGGGTGTCTTGCAATCCTAGATAATTGCCCACCGTAATGATGGGTTGAGCGGTAATAGGATTGGAAAAACTCACCAAAGAAGCGGTCGAACTCCAATTGTAGGTAGCAGGCAATTTGGCCAAGCTTGAATTGACGATTTGGGTATTGCCTTGTGGACAAACTGCGGTGTCAGATAGGCTTATTTGAATGAGCGGTTGCGGATGAACCGAGATGAACTGAATGGTATCGTCTTCACATCCATTACCGGCAACTACTTCTAGTTTTAATGCGTAAATCGAATCGCGGTCAGCAAAGGGATTGACAAGTTGTAAAGAAGGATTTGGGCTCGTACTGAATAAAGAGTCATTGAGACTCCATTGCAATCCGCTGCTTACAGAACTCTGGTTGGCAGTGCTTACGCTTAAGGGTGAACATCCACTTGTAGGGGTCAAGAGAAAGTTGGCTTGGGGCAGGGCAATAGGATATACCCAAGTTGAAAAACTATCGGTACACTGGGTGAGGGTATTGGTGAGTTGTAGAAGGTAGTGGGTGGTGTCGTTGGGACTCACCATGGGTCTGGCCAAGTTAGAATTGAAGCCGGCGGGCATAGAAGTCCATGAATAATCAAACAATGTAGAGTCTGATAGCCCCAATTGTACGGTATCGCCCAAACACATCAACAAGCTACCAGGCATATTATTGACTGGAAGTGGATGCACCGTGATCCAAAGGCTGTCTATTTGAATGCATTCGAGGGCGTCAGTAAGCTGCAGGTAGACCCAACGGCTTTGGTTGGGTTGTAGTAGTGTTGGATTGGCCGACGTGCTGTCATCAAAAAGCGCAGAAGGCCACCAGGCATAAGCATAAGGTCCCATCCCCCCTACTCCTTGCGCACTCAGTTGAAGATCTTGTTGGGCACAAGTTTCCACCAGCAGCGTGTCGAACTGAATGCCGAGCGAATCATTTACAAAAACGGTAAACGTAGAATCGGTGTAGCAATTCAAAGCATCAATGGTTCTCAAGGTGTAGGTGCTATCGGCCGTGCATCCACTTCTACCCAAAGTATTTCCATTGCCCACCAAAACGCCTTGTGCATTGTACCACTCAAATTGGTATGGAGGTGCGCCTACACTTCCACTTACTTGAAAATTGAAATCATCTCTATAACAGATAAGGGTGTCGGCAGCGCCAATGGGGATAGGCTCATCAAAAAAGTTGACATTTAATAGATCAGTGACTTCCCCACATTCATTGAAGAAGTGAAGCGTGATCGCATAATTCCCAAACTGATCGAAGGCCACCATCGGATACCTACTATTGGTATCAGTGCCTTGAATGAAAGCAAAGCCATTGGGCGGCTGAATGCGCCAACGGTATCGGAGGCTATCACCATAACTCGCCTCAAACATCGGCTCCCACGGAAGCGTTGAGAAATCCAAGGTGTCGAGCCCACAAATGGAAGTGTCAGG
>CAZDPF010000263.1:0-2111 GCA_964507215.1 uncultured Chryseobacterium sp.
GGTACTAATGATCATGTTCTTTTTGTTGTTGATGTTCAAGCTGAAAATTAATGCGCTTGGTGGGAATACGCATCGTGCACGACCTTTACAGTTATGTTAAAGTCAACCGAAGAACAGGAGGCCTTTTGGCAAAATTTACGCGAGAAGTTGGAAGCCAACGGCAAATGGCCTGAGCTGTATATGTTCAAGTTCATTGTGCCAGCTGACAACCAGCGCATTGCTCAAGTAGAGAACCTCTTTAACGCCAATGAGGCCCAAATTGAGTTGCGCAACTCAAGATCAGGAAAGTACGTGAGTATTACTGCCAAAGAAGTAATGACCAATCCCGAACAAGTAATTGAACGATACAGAAAAGCAGGAGAGATCGAAGGATTGATGGCCCTTTGATCTAGCGTCCTATTTTCTTGGCGATGGACTTGGGCAGAATGTCTTTGTGCACCACAAAACTGATGGTCTTGTGCTTGATGTAAGACTCTGATGCGTAGAGGTATCCGGGCCTATACGGATTGGGAATTTCGCCCCAAGAATTCCGAACGGTGTAATAGACTTTCCCATTTTGGTCGGTAACCTTACCCACTATTTGCATTCCGTGGTCATCTGTGGTTTCCCAGTTATCAAAAGACTGTTGGCGCACTTCTGCATCCACCAATAGCTCAGGACAGCCCGGAATGAAAGGGTCATCTATATTCAATAAGCGCAACTGTTGAGCATCCGGATTGATCGCCAATCCGTTGCGTATGCTGAAGCCTTTTTCACTCACATCGGTGGCCCAAGCCACGGTATAACCTTGAGAAAGTGAGGCATCCAAAAGGCTCATTAATTCGTCGAGTGGAAGGTTCCAACTCTTTCCCCAAAACCAATTGTCTGGCACCTCAATCATCATCTCATTATAATAAGGATGGTGGGAGAAGGAGGTGAACTGCCAGTACTCATCGGCCTTAAGTTGTAAAAAATCATCGGCAAAAGTTCTGGGGGTATAAGACTTCCCTTCCCATTCAAATGATTGAGGCACTTCGCCCAGATAGGCATCTAGCAAACCAGCAACCGCCTTCTTCCAAGTGGTTTGAATGGTTTTCCCTTCCAACTTCAGCACCGCGTCTAAAACAGCTATTAATGCACTTTCCAGTTCTCCATGATCAATGCTGGTTGTGCCTTCGGGCAAACCACTATAAACGGCTTGTGGAATGGCGCCATAAGTGCCCAACACATGAATTACATCAGGCAAAGCGCCACCTTGGCCAAAATTGATCTTCCCATGCATTCGAATATACTTTTCGGCTTTTTCTTCGTAGACCTTTCGCACCACATAAAGCGCACTGAGATCAATCTGTTTGCCTGTCTTGCGGATGAATTCACTCTCTAAAAATCCAGTTGTGGAAAAGCTCCAGCATGTGCCTGATCGCCCTTGATTTTCCACCGCTAAGGCTTCAACATCATAGATCGTACTAAATGCAAAGCCTTGAGCGTCACTGCTACCATTGTCTTTTACTTTGTTGATCAGCTCAACTTGTGCCGTAACACTGCTAGCTAGTAGGAGGCTGCACAACCAAAAAAAGGTCTTCATTTGAATGAGATTTGGAGGTGAGCCAAAATAGGAAAAGGAGTACTTTACCAAATGAAGAAAATTGTTCAATGGCTTTTTAGCTGGAAAGGATTGCTCATGGGATTGGGAATTTTGATTATTCTATTGGGCTCTACCCGCTTTTTCAGTCCGTCCATGGCCGTTGACCAGCCGGAATTGCTGTTTTATGAAACAGGAGGATGGCGGGATGTTTATGCCTCAACTGATGAGGGTGTTCTGCACGCGGTAAAAGCCGGTGATTCTACCTCAAAGAGTTTATTGGTCTTTATTCATGGTTCGCCGGGAAGTTGGTCTGACTTCACCCAATTTGCAGACAGTTTTCAGTTGCATCACCATCATCAAGTGTTGTTCGTTGACCGTCCGGGATATGGAGCCTCAACCCATCCTCACACTGGTGATTTGCATGATCAAGCAAAGGCCATCATGGGACTGGTAGTAAAAGAGATGACCACCCATTCTTTAGAGAAGCTGGTGATTTTTGGCCATAGCTACGGAGGCTATCTTACTCTTATGCTGGTTTTTCAAAAAC
>CAZDPF010000264.1:0-2087 GCA_964507215.1 uncultured Chryseobacterium sp.
CCTAATACCCCACCAACGTACTTCCGCCGGGACGGTAATAGATTCGGTTGGTGACGGGGTCGAGGTCGTAAACGGGTTCTTTGTCTTCGCCGAGATCTACGAACTGATCGGCTTCACCGGTGCTCTTGGACACACGCAAGAGGCGATGGTGCTTATCTGGTCCTTTGGTGAGCATGAATACGTAATCGTTTCCGCTTCGGGTGGCCTTGAATCGGGCGGTTACCTTCTTCCATTGCTCGGAGGCGGCGCTCATGCCGGCTTCGCCGAGTTCGTTGTAGACCTCTTCAAATCCGTCGAGCAACACATTCTCCACTTCATTTAATTCGTTGGCATACTCATTTTGGGCATTCTCAATGGTGGCGGCTGCTGCATAGGCCGATGCGCCAATATAGGCGGCCCGCAAGGCGTTGGCCGCTGCCAATACCCGCGTCAGTCCGGGCAAGCGCGGCGCTTCATAGACCTTGTGGTACTGCAGCTGCCCTTGCCTATTGATGAGGGCTACATTCTGATCGCTGCTGAGGAAAATGCCTTCTGCCCGCACCTCCAACACCGCAGGGTCTTCGCCCATGTCAAATTTCAACTTGGCGCTGCTCAAGGCTTTCTTGCTTCCTGTTTCCAGATTCACCTCGTAGAGCAGTCCATCTTTCTTCGAAAAAGCAAAAAGGGTATTGCCCTCCATGGCGGTGAGGGATGGACTGGTCTCCTCTATAGCGTCTTTCCAAAGAAAGGCTTGCTGATCTAAGCCTATCAATTGTACCTCCTCCGTAGTAATCACCAATGCACCCGATGGAACCATCTTCATCAAACGCACCTGCTCTTTCACTTTCAGCTCATCTTCGAAAAGCAAATTGCCTGAGCCCGGATCGAGTACATTGAAGTAGTAATTGCTCTTCTCGGTGGGCACATCGTCTTTGGTCATCGAAAGCAGTATGCCTTGCTCTGCCGGGAATGCCTGCACTACATGGCCTTTAACCTTATTGCCCTTGCCTTTCTTACCCCATAGCATCTGCTTTGTGGCCAGATCGAGTTTGTTGACCATCGGTCCCCAAGAACCTCTATACGAGATGATGAGGCCGTCAGCCCCTCTGAGCAACACACCCCGTACCCCATTGGTGCTAATGTCTTCTGCGAAACTCTGTCCGTCAGACAACTGGAAGAAAGTATAGCCAGAGCGATAAGTGACTTTGGTAGTGACTTTTCCGCTGGGGTCTTTCACTTCCTCTTCATTCTTGCTCTGGTAGCCGAGGGCGAAGCGATTGTCTTTCAAATCAATGAAGTCGAGCTTCACTCCGCTCATATCAAATGCGCCCAAACTCTTGAGCAAACTGGTACCGAAAGCGCCCAGCATTTTCATTTGCTGTTCTGTTTCAGCATTGATGTAGCGCTCCCATCGCAATTGGCCATTGTTGAGATCAAAATGAAATAATTTCAAGGGCGTAGCCAGTACCACCCCATTGTTGGGCGTAGCGGCCATTCCGGCCACGGGAAGGTCGAAATCGGTCTTCTTCCATTTCAACTGCGGTACTTGCAAGTCGATCAGCCAAAAGCCCTGTTGTTCGCCGGTTTTCCCAGCAATACCCAGCGCATTAAAGGTGGGGAAATACTGCTCGTACTCTATTTGTTCTATGCCCAAATCGAAGGCATTGAGTACTGTACGACCGCTGAAAAGGTCGATGACCAAGGTATTGGTGCCGGTAGACAGTTTGAGAAAGGGTGTACTGGGCACCTCATGCCAGCTCTGCAACCGGGCCTCTGACACCCCCGCATTGGTCCATAGTAGTTGTCCATTTTCCGGATCAATACTTTGGAGTCCGGCGGTGGTTTGTACCACTAATTGACCGAGGCCACTGACCTTTTGCCAAACAATTTGTCCGTTTAGTTCAGTTTGCCAAGCGGGCTTGGCTGCCGGTTGTGCGAAGAGGGCGCAGCTGAGCAGCAGCAGGGTAAATAGGGTGAAATGCTTCATGGGGTTGGGGAGTTGGTGTGAGTTGATGCTGCTCAAAAATAAGGGTATAGAAGAGAATTTCAGCAGCTTAGCAGGTATCGAACAGGTCTTTTTGGATCACAACATTTTTGTGGGGAGGAAG
>CAZDPF010000265.1:0-2084 GCA_964507215.1 uncultured Chryseobacterium sp.
AAAATCTGTGATCTGTGATCTGTCATCTGTAATCTTCCATTGGAGTTTGCTTTCATCCAAGCAAAAATCAGAAACAAGAAATCAGGAACTAGGAATCAGGAATCAGAAACAAGAAATCAACAGCTTGCCGCTGGCGTAAAACGACCAGTGATTTTGTAAGGCATTTCTTCAATTGCGTAGATAATCTTACACAGAAAAAGCAAAATTGAATCGGCAGTCCAATGAATTTGTTATACGCCTCAGGGCTTGTGGGAATTGTGCTCTAGCACAGGCAGGAGTTGGAGCGTAGAGAAAAAGCGCAAGTAATTTTTAAGGAATGTGCTAAGTGACTGAAAATTTAACAATTGACCTGCGTATTTGATGCTAACTTTCACCCAATAACTATCGTTAAGCTTGTAGTATAACCTTTTAGCATGATACCCCCATTTGCTAGTGATCCATTCAGCCTCACTGCCCTTGAAGCTTTTGCACAGCAAATTGGCGGAAGCAGTCGTCCTTCAGCTTTGAAGTACCAATTCAACGACTTCTATGCCTCATGGAAGCAAGACAGCAGCTACATTCACCAACCTGAAGTATTGGACAGTTTGTACTCATGGTCAGAATACTGCCCATATACCCATGGGGATGTGGTGTACCAAGCCCGTGCTGCTTTGTTGCAAGCACTTGATACTATTATGCCGCTTTCACTTTGTGAGATCAGTTTCAACGGAGGTATGCACAAAACTCAAGGTACTTGGGAAGCCAGCACAACTCAAACAAAAAACTGGCAGGTATTTCCCAATCCTGTATCTCAAGGAGAATGGTTGAATTTGCGACATAATGAAGGCTCCGAGGCCATGCGGATAGTCATAAGTGATTTGAGTGGCAGGTTGATCTATCAATTGGAGGCAGACAAATTGTACGATGGCTTCTCATTTCCAGATTTAGGCAGTGGCATTTACCTGCTCCACATTACTGATAGCAATGGCCAGATAGAAATCCATCGCTTATGGATTCATTAACAAAAGTAATTATTGTAATCCTACTGCTAAGAGTTGGGGCTGCCTTTGGGCAGCCCAACCTCTTGCACAATGGAGATTTTGAAGAACAGTTTTGCCCTACTTGTTTTGTACAGGGTTTAAGCGAATTAGAGAAGCTTAAATATTTCAAATCCGCTTATGGTTCACCTGATCTCTTTGCTGCAAGTGCCATTTCTTCTTTGGTTAAACCACCTCATGCTTTTGCTGGTCATCAGTACCCACAACGCGGTGATAATTTTGTAGGAATTGTAACTGGCCTTTCTTTACTAGGTACTGGACGTATTGAATCGGAGATAATACTTTACACTTCATCCAGAAAACTCAAGGCCAATAAACTGTATCGCTTTACAATCTGGATAAACCTAGCCAACAATGCCCCAAATAGTCACAAGTTTCTACAATTAGGTTTAGAGGATTTTAATCTCCGGGATTTTACGGGAAATATTGCTACTTATAAAAATCGCTTAAATCAAATAAATGACAATGCGCATTCGATTCCATTGGTAAATGATACCATGAATTGGGTAGAGCACACCTTGGATTTTAGGGCGAAGGGAGGGGAGGACCATTTTTATCTATTCATAAAGTTTGGAGATGAAAATGTTATTCCCGCTGACTCGGTCATTCAAATTTGGGATCCTCATGGAGTTGGAGAAGAGTGTATTTCCTACTACTTCTTCGACAATATGAGCCTCATAGAATTACCTGATCAAGATAATCCCGAAGAGGAGGTAAGCCTAGAACTCCCCAATACCTTCACCCCCAATGCAGATGGGCAAAATGATGAGTGGAAGCCTCGTTCACGCAATTTTGATCACTTTGAGCTGCAGGTGTTCAACCGCTATGGCACTTTGGTATTTCAATCAAATGGCGAGCAAGTGCATTGGGATGGCCTTACCTTAAGCGGAGAACCCGCAGCAGAAGGGGTGTACTTTATACAGCTCTCTGCCACAGACCGCTATGGTGAGCTACATGAAAGACAGGAAACGGTGCATCTTTTTAGGTGAGACGAGAGAGAGATCAGATGACGGATAGCAGATTACAGATTTTTTGGAGGAGAGAAGC
>CAZDPF010000266.1:0-2043 GCA_964507215.1 uncultured Chryseobacterium sp.
CAGTGATCCGGCGAGGGAACAATTGCTGCGTTTAATGGCGCAAGACGGCAAAGATGCTTCTTCGCTCACATAACAATGAATTTTTTACATATGAGAAGGTCGGAAGAAAATTTGGTATCGGGCTTCAACTTCCGATGCCCACGATGCGTAGTTCGCCATTGGGGATGTTGGCCGTTTGCAGTTGGGGAGGGATGATTTTTTGTGCCAATTCGGTGAGTGCGTGAAGAAGTCGCTGTTTGGCCAATGGACGATAACTAATCAGGCTCACTTCCCGAACGGGATAGGGCGATTGAAATGGGGCGGTTCGCGCTTTGCGTTCGACGGATAGCCCTAGGGTGTAGAGCTCGGGAAGGAGGGTGAGTCCACCCAGCATATCGACCATATTCAGGAGGGATTCAAATGAGCTTCCTTCGAAATTCAGACCACTTTCTTCCATCGAGGTTCCGTGCAAAGCGCAAACGTCTATCATTTGTTCACGCAAGCAGTGTCCCTCTTCCAGCATCCAAAATTTTTGGGCATTCAGATCTTCTGGCATCCAGTACTTTCCAGCTCTGCTAGCACTTCCGTAGACCAAGAGGAGTTCGTAGTACAAGGGATCTTCCACAATCTGTTCCCTGTGAAGGGGCGTAGCTGCAATGCCAGCATCTAGTTCACCCGTTTCCAATCGACGAAGCATTTCTTGGGTAGTGAGCTCAACGATTCTGAGCCGCAATTGTGGATGTGCTTCTTGAATGGCGGGCAGCAATAAGGGCAAGAGCGAACTGGCTACCGTGGGGATGATGCCCAAGTGGAGATTACCCGTTATTTCGCCCTTTAGCATCATGGCCTTTTGCCGCAAGCCGTTTACCGACGACAATATCCTCCGGGCATCTTGTACGATCTCCCTTCCGCAATCGGTAGCTACTACTGGATTGTGCTTTCGATCAAAAAGGGGGAGGCCGAGCTCCTCTTCCAGCTTTTTCACCATAGTGCTCAGAGTGGCTTGGGTCACATGGCAATGGGTGGCAGCCTTCGAAAAACTCCCCAGATCCGCTAAGGCAACTATGTACTCGAGTTGTTGAATATTCATGCCGTCAATGATAGGTATAAAAACTATCAGTTTGACTTATGGTTGCGGTCGGGGGTACTTTTGTCTCATCAAACAAAAACAAATTCCCATCATGGAAAACAATCAACAAACCCCAGTATTTACAATGCCTCGCATAGGCGATAAAGCCCCCGAGTTCAAGGCCATCACCACCCAAGGCGAGGTGAACTTTCCCCACGACTATGCCGGAAAATGGGTGATCTTCTTCAGCCATCCCGCCGACTTTACGCCGGTGTGTACCTCTGAGTTCATGACTTTCGCCACCATGGAAGAGAAATTCCGCAAGGCCAATACGGAGCTGCTGGGCTTGAGTGTAGATGGACTTTACAGCCATATCGCATGGCTGCGTACCATCAAAGAGAAAATCGAGTACAAGGGGATGAAGAACGTAGAAGTGAATTTCCCCTTGATCGAAGACATTACCATGGAGGTGAGCCAGAAGTATGGCATGATTCAACCTGGAGAGAGCAACACCAAAGCCGTTCGCGCCGTGTTTATCGTCGATCCAAAGGGAATCATCCGCACCATTATCTACTATCCTCTCAGCATGGGCCGTAATTTTGAAGAGCTCTACCGCGCCATAATTGCACTACAAACTGCGGATGCCTTCCAAATAGCCACTCCTGCCGACTGGCAGCCAGGCGATGATGTGATTGTTCCCACAGCAGGTTCTTGCGGTGTAGCCAAAGAGCGCATGGAAGACAAGGAAAACCTCGATTGCAAAGACTGGTTCTTCTGTACAAAGAAGCTCGACAAAGACGAAGTTCTTCGCACTATCCTTCTAGACTAACGCTCTAGGCAGGGATAAGAAGGCTCTCAGTACCTCTGCTGGGGGCCTTTTTCTTTGCGTATTTATTAACCTTGATTCCACCTTGTCTCTTGACCATTAGCTACAGAATCCTACCTTTGTATTTAGATTCAGTCCAAATAAACAATGATTCATATCAGTGATCTGG
>CAZDPF010000267.1:0-2021 GCA_964507215.1 uncultured Chryseobacterium sp.
ACATTGTGGGCAAGCCCGTGTTTATTTGGATGAGCTTTGACAAGTATGCCGAAGGCGCTCAAAAGATTCGTAGCGAGCGCGTATTTACCACCGTTCACGGCGAAGGCAAGCGGTTCAGCTACTTCTGGCCCTTTGTGCTGATAGTGGCCGGCTACACCTTTTGGTCGAGACGCCGAAAGGCCAAAGCTGCTGCCTGAGGGTGAGCTTCCCTCCCCTTTTGTCTGTGGCTTACTGGCCTCCCATTGATTGGTTTGCCCTGTGGGTACGATCAGGAGCTGCCCGCCTCGAAGCCCATGAGAGCTTACAAAAGCAGAGCTACCGCAACCGATGCCGCATTCTCAGTACCCATGGCGTACAAGAGCTGGTGATTCCGTTAGACAGAAGCAGCTCAAAGCACATCCAACACATCCAACTGAGTACGCGAGAAGACTGGTGGAGGGTGCATTGGAAGGCCATTGAAACCGCCTATGCCAACGCCGGATTCTATGCCCCATTTCGCGAGGAAATAGAAGACTTGTACCTAGGGGAAAGACCCCAAACCCTTTGGGAGTGGAACCTCAAAATTCTGGAGCTCTGTAGGCAGTGGCTAGAGATTGAACATCCCATGACCCGTACCGAAGGATTTGAAAGAGATGATCCCAATGACTTTCGGCAGCGCATCCACCCTAAGCAAGCGCCCTTGTTTCCCGGAGTGCCTTACCGCCAAGGCCGCGTAGGAGGAAGACTTCAGCCCTTTGTGCCCAATATGAGCATACTCGATTTGCTCTTTCACGAAGGTCCCGCTGCCTACTCCGTTTTGCTCGGTTTTTCATGAGGCTGCGCAGCCGCTCGCCCCTATCTTTGCCGCCCTATTCACCACAAAATCTGCACACGTGATTCGAGTGTTTTCCCTCGCTTCCCTCTTGGTTGTGGCCGTTGCCTGCCAAAACAATAACGCCTCTTCTCATGGAGAAGACCCAAATGACAGCACTGCTGCCCATTCTCATGCCTCTGAAGATTGGGGCGGAAGAACCTATGAGAGCATGTTGCACTATCCCCAAGAGAAGCACTTGGCCAACATTCAACAGCTCACTTTTGGCGGAGACAATGCCGAAGCCTATTTCAGCTTTGACGGCACCCAATTGGTTTGTCAAGTCAAGAATCCCGAGTGGGGATTGGAGTGCGACCAGATTTTCTATTTCAACTGGGCTGAAGACAATTTAGGGGAAGAAAGACCCCAAATGGTGAGTACTGGCAAAGGCCGCACCACCTGCTCTTATTTTCTGCCTGGAGACAGTTTGATTGTTTATTCCAGCACCCACTTGCAGCATGAAGTTTGTCCGCCCGTACCCCAGCCCCGCGAAGACGGCGCTTATGTGTGGCCTATCTACCCCGAGTTTGACATCTTCATTGCCGATTTGGAGGGCAATATCAAAGCCCAACTGACCGATACCCCCGGTTATGATGCCGAGCCTACCGTTTCTCCCAAGGGCGATCGGATGGTGTTCACCAGCACCCGCAGTGGCGATCTTGAGCTGTACACCTGCAAGTTAGATGGCAGTGATGTGCGGCAGATTACCAATGAGCTGGGTTATGACGGCGGTGCGTTCTTTTCTCCTGATGGCGAAAAGATTGTTTTTAGAGCCAGCAGACCTCAGACTGAAGAAGAAATTGCGGAGTACAAGTCTTTGCTTTCGCAAGGCTTGGTGAAGCCCACCAATATGGAGTTGTATGTCTGCAATGCCGATGGCAGTGAGCTGCGACAGATTACCCAACTCGGACAGGCCAACTGGGCGCCTTTTTTCCACCCCAGTGGAGAGAAGATCATCTTCAGCAGCAACCACGCCAGTCCACGTGGTTTCCCCTTCCATTTGTACATGATCAATTTGGATGGCAGCGGCTTGGAGCAGATCACCTACGACCAGCAGTTTGATGCCTTCCCCATGTTCTCGCCTGATGGCAAGAAGCTGGTGTTTGCCTCCAATCGTGAGAATGGCGGCACCCGTGCCACCAATCTCTTCATTGCCGACTGGGTAGAATAG
>CAZDPF010000268.1:0-1997 GCA_964507215.1 uncultured Chryseobacterium sp.
TAACAGTTGAAAATACCTTTCAATATTGGCCTTGTAATGGCTCACAGAAGAATAAAACTGAAAGCGAGCATGGTTGAACATCGCCATTTCTTGAAAACTCGGAAAATCATAACCCAATTTGTGTTCTTGCCAATAATGAGAGTACAATCGATCAACAGGATGCCGAAGCATCATAATGAGTTTGATTTCCGGATTATGTTCTTTAATGAGTTGAGGGGCATCAGCATTAACAAAATATAAAGTTGATGCTTCTCCTCTTAATTTTTGATGGTGGAGGTCATCCTCCCAAAGCCTGTTGTACCAGTCGAGGCCCTTGTCATAATTCCCACTCAAACGTGGTCCATTTCCCGTTAGTTTCCCTTCTAGGTCACCTGGAATGCGGGTGAAGAAGCGAGGTTCTTTCATGCGGCTAATAGCTACCTCTGGGTGCATATCGAGAAATGCAGCAAGGGCAGTAGTGCCACATTTTGGCGCCCCAGCTATGATGAAATCAACCAGATGCTTCTTCATCAGATCCCTTTTCGTTTCAGACTTCCTACCACTGGCAAAGTTATTATCTGAAACTCGCGCCATACAGCCCAAGCGGCAGCAATGTTTTGGAAAACTAACGATCCTGTAAGCGCCCATGCAGCACCATAGGCACCATGACTACCGGTGCTTATAACTAAAACCAAAGCCAAAATGCCAAAGCTCATAGCAATGATGTTCCGCATTTTGCGCTCTCTTCCGGTCATCATGAGTATAAATCCAACAGGACCCATCACCACATTGACCAATTGTCCGATGGTAAGTACTACAAGTAGATGCCTTCCTTCTGTGAAGCCATTGCCAAAGAGGCTCATCAAGGCAGATGGGAAGAAAAAGTAGGCCAGAAAAACAGGCATAGACAGCAATACGACCAAACCAGTAACCTTTTGGCATATAGGGCCAATAGCGTGTATCTCCCCCTTGCTATACAAGGTAGAAATTCGAGGACCTAGAACGCTGTTGGTTGCAATGAGAAAAAATGCTGTGAGTTGAGCTGCACGCTTGGCCATTTCAAACAGACCTACGTCGCTATCGGTGGCCAAATAGCCTAGCACCAATACAGGCACCCAATTCATGGCTTGTTGAAAAATGGAAGACCAAAACATGGCTTTGGCGCTCTTTTGCCATTCACCTTTTTCTGTCTGATCGGCCTTGGCTTTCCCTAAGAATGCTTTGGTTTTCTGATGCCAGGTATTGAATACCAATAGTGCAGCCAAAATAACCGCTAGGGAATAAGCAGCCATCACCAATTCTAAAGGATGTGAGGTCTCTGGCCACAGCCACCAAATGGCTACGGCGCTAATGGCTAGAAAGAGTGACTGCACCAAACCGCTGGAGTAAAATAGGCCTATTTGAACCTGTTCAATGCCTTTCAATGCTTCCGCCCCATTTTGTACCAAGCCTAGTGTTACCAATGCCAAACTCCCAATTTGAACCAATGGGGTTAAGCTTAGGTCGTTAAGCACAAATTCAGCTATTTGCGGTGCCATTAAAAAGACCAACAAAGAACCTAGACCAGACCAAATGGCAACTGTTCGCGTAGCAAACTGCTTTAATCCTTTGAGCTTATTCCAGTCTTCAATCGCCCAGTATGAAGAGGCAAAGCGCAAAATGGTACGGTCTAGACCAAGTTTGGCTAAGATGGCCAAGAAGGTGATCAGTGCGAAAACTTTGAAAAATTGTCCACTACCAGCGGTACCCAGACTTCTGCCCAAGAATAGGCTCAATAGAAAGCCAATTCCTATTGTACCCACTCGGGTACCAATGGCCAAAACAGACTGTATCCGAAGGCCTTTGTGTTCTTTCAATGCTTTGCTAGAGTTCTCCAACGTGATTATTCAGCCTGTTGGTGTCAATTGAAGAAGAAGCGGTGAATAGCCCATCGGCGTTCATCTTTCGAATCAATGCTTTTGCGCCTTTTATATTGAGGTGTACACGATCAGCGAAGAAATGGTTTTGCTGAAGCAACC
>CAZDPF010000269.1:0-1994 GCA_964507215.1 uncultured Chryseobacterium sp.
ACGGAAAGCGTAACGACCATTGATGGAATTATAGTGCATTGTGAGAAGTACGTCACTCTGCTCTACCTGTTGGTTTTGATAGGGACCAAGAGAATTCAACCTATTGAACTCAAAATAAAAGATCAGGCGTTCATGTACGTTTAGGGTATGGAATATCTGGAAGAGCTGACCTCTGGCATATCCTTGACGATAGTCTGCTTCCGTAAGCGGTGAGCGCACATGATAGAACTTCCATTGCTTCGGATTTCTGAAGTGATCCCGAAAAGCACGAATGCCAAAATGGGCTTCTGGTATTGGAATCGCTTGTGGAATAAGCTGTTGACGCCAACTCCCTTGATTACCAATGGGCAGCACCCCCCACCAATCATCTAATAAGGGCTCTTGGGCAAACGCTTGTTCAACTAATAGCGCGGTGTCAATCGGCTGCCAATCCCCGCCCCAATATTTCCAAACGTGGGAGAAAGATGGCGTTTGCCCGGAAGAATGCAGGGCTAGAACAACGATTGCCGTAAAGAGGAGGAGCAACTTGCGCACAAGGCGCGAAGATAAGGTCATTGCCAAGCACTCCTGCTATTGACCAAGTCATTTGAGTGCTCTATTCGTGTAGTCGAGTGTCTGAACCATACGAATTTCGTCACTATGTAGGAAGTAGTTTATTTTTTTCTTTTCTTCGTACCAGTTGTTTGTTCATTTAATCATTCGTTATGAAAAGAGAGGAGTACCTTCATGTAATTCGTTTGTATTTTAATCAAATTCAACTTCGCATTCCCGAAGGCAAAGGCATGGGAGCCGAGTTGGGCAACCTCCTAGGAAAATCAGAAAACACCATTTACCGAAAAGTGCGCGGTGAAATTGGTATTCCCATCGAAGAATACATTACCATGGCCCGTGCGTATGGAATTGAACTGCCCATTTTTGGTGAGCAGAATGGGATGCTTCGTTTCAGTCATATCTTACAATTGAATCGTCAAGCAGCTATTGCCTCTGGATTGCGTCAGCTAATGCTTTGGATGAACGAGATTCTTGTAGAGCGTCGTACTGAATTTGGCAGTCTTTGTTTGATGGGTTCAGGCATCAGTCCCATGCATTTCATCAGCGACCAAAAGCTACTACCACTATTATTGTGGGATTGGGTGGGCATCTACGGATTTAGAAACTACAGCGAGATGACCAAGTATCTCAGGTTTCCACAAGATTCCCGACAGCAACTGCAGTCATTGGGTTATCTCTTCCACGAGCTCAGTTTTTCGGAGTACCTATGTTCAGATAGTCTCCGAATACACTTATGGAGAATTGAGATATCCCTGCTGTTGGGTATTCTAACAACATCGGAAACGCTCGCATTGTTTTCTGCCTTCAGTCAATTTGTAGATGAGTACTTTGAAATGGCCGAGCATGGAGAAACGAAGAAAGGAATACCGGTTGAAATCTATTTAGCAGATGAGAATCGCTCGCAGACTTTACTGCTTCATTTACGTGAGAACGAAATCGAATCTGCCATTATGAATTCTGGTCATGGAATCTATTTGCACACCGAGAGCATGGCTTACTGCAATGCCTTGCTTCAGGACTACCATACCACTCGTGACAACAGTACCATGATCAGTAAATCAGGAAGAAAGATCAGGCTTGAGCTATACGACCAGTATAAGAGACAATTGAAGGCTACCCTAAAAAAGATAGAAGAA
The DNA here is from genome assembly GCA_964507215.1 of uncultured Chryseobacterium sp. Lineage (GTDB taxonomy): Bacteria > Bacteroidota > Bacteroidia > Flavobacteriales > Schleiferiaceae > RFXV01. The sequence goes on from CAZDPF010000269.1 coordinate 1,689, forward strand.
CATCCAGGAAGTGGAGAGGCCTCAAAAGATTAAAAACTAGGGCAAAAAAAAAGCCCCTGCAAGCAGGGGCTTCGAAAATGGCGACGACATACTCTCCCAGGAGTTACCCCAGTACCATCTGCGCTATCAGGCTTAACTTCTCTGTTCGGAATGGGAAGAGGTGGACCCTGATGCAATAGTCACCACAGTTTTAAATAAGTTAAAATATTGGAGAGACATACGAAGTTGATTCCAGACTAGAAAGCTAACGGGTAATTAGTACTGCTCGGCTTTGACATTACTGCCTTTACACCTACAGCCTATCGA
>CAZDPF010000270.1:0-1951 GCA_964507215.1 uncultured Chryseobacterium sp.
CGAGCTCGCCAACACCTATGAAAACAAATACAGCTTGGCAAAGGTGGAAGATGGCTGCCCGCCTATGGAGGGCCGAGAGGTTTCTCAATCAGGCATGAAGTAGCTTCAAGAACAATGGTATTGTAGGATGATCCAATCGCTCCCCAATAGCTACATTTTACTAGTTAGCTCGTGATCACAACAATACCGCCATTTTTAATGAACCTTAGTTCACTTCTTCAAAGGCAGACGAAACATAGCTAATGAAAAAATCTATAATTCCTCATTTCTCTGGTTGCAATTGGACGAGAGCTATCCATTTGTTTCTATATGAGCCGCAACAACGACGCCCCTTCCAAGAATCTCAGTCTTTATACTACTGCACTATTTTGCTTCTTTTCTGGGCTTGTGGCTTGTACGGACAAACCGCATTCAATCCCAATCTGCTTCCCTTGGGCGAAGAAGAGGCTTTGTTAGCCAATACCGGTACTGCAAGAAGTGGTTCAACAGGGGCCGTGTTCTATAATCCGGCCGGTTTATCTACTGTAGAAGGCACGTCTTTTTCGCTCAGCGGTTCGGCCTATACTTTATCGCATTTTGAAGCCCAGCCCCTCGAAGTGCTGTATGGCGAAGAGTTGCATTACTCTGGTTCGGGTTATCAAACCATTCCCACTTCCTTCATCATTGCTCGGAAAATGGGTGAATGGCGGGTGGCTTTTTCCGTTTTAATTCCGATGCAGTTTCGCTTTGAAGGAACCCAAGCTTGGCGCGTTCCCTTGGCTGATGATGTATTAGATGTACGGGTGCTGCAATACTACCGCGAGAAGATGTCGCTCACGGGCATTACCCTTTCCAAGCCCATCAACGAAACCTGGAGTTGGGGAGTGAGTGTATTTAGTCAGTATTACACTTTTACCTCCCAACTTGATTTCACTTCGCAAACAGCGAACAACACAGACTTTTATCTCCGCAGCACGGAGCGCATTCGGCTCAATCCCACCAATTTGATGCTTGTAGGCGGACTGATGCACCATGGTGATCGCCTTGATTGGGGCTTGCGCATTGCCTTGCCCAGTTTCCATTTATTTGGCAGAGGCGATTATTATTTTGAGCAATACGAGCGCATTCCCAATGAAACCGTGCGGCGCGAGTTAGTGGAAACCGGAAGGGTTCGTGCGCAGTTTACCACCCCTTTAGACATCCGTTGGGGCCTGCAGCTTACGCTGAATCCCAAGTGGAACGCCTCATTGGATCTGAGCTATGGCAATCACACCGAGTTTCAGGTTTTTGACTCACCGGCCATTGATTTTCGCGAGCAAGTGCGAAATAGTGTGCGCATCAGCACCGGCTGGGAGCGCATATTTAACGAGCGTTTTTCTGGTTTCGCCGGACTGAGTTATATGCCCACAGATTTGTCTACCGATGCAGGATTAACGGCTGATGCCTTTCAGTATTCATCGGTAAGTGTAGGTGGGAAATTCAGTACCCAACAAGTACGCAGCATCATTGGGGTGTATTTCGCCTTCGGTCAATCGAACACCAAGCGCGAGATCGGTCCGGATGTATGGCGTGAGCATTTCTACTATCTCGGGGGCTTCATAGGCACGCAGTATGCGTTTTAGTTACCAAGCCTTTTCCAGCAAGTATTCTGCATAGCGTAGCGCTGTTGGGATGATATTTCTGCGATTACCGGCTTTTTCGGCCATTTGGTCAAGTTGCGCTTTCTCGATGATCTGTCCGTTTAGGATAAGCCTGTGAATGGATTGGAGTGCTTGGAGATCTTCCAATGGATTTTCCATTGTGCAAACTTTGGTATCAGTTTTCAGGCCACCTTTGATGCCTAGCCAAAGTAGAGAATTCGCTGTATTGAAGACCTAGACAAGGGCCAAGCACCCAATCATAGTACTGGTTAAGGAAAGAAATAAAGGAGTTTCAATCGTTTCTGCTTTGAATAGATGATCCATCTATTTTT
>CAZDPF010000271.1:0-1950 GCA_964507215.1 uncultured Chryseobacterium sp.
TTGGCTATTCAATGGCCTATTAGGCGTTGGCTTTGAGATCAAAGCTAATTTCAATCTGATGATCAATCAGCTTGTCTTTGGTAGCCTCAGTAATTCCCTCCAACCAAGATTCGCTGTTGAACATCACATTCCACTGGGTGCGATCAATAACAAAAGTATCGGCTTTAAGGTGTACCATGCCCTCGTGCATCATCACGGTTGCGGGGAAGGTGATATTCTTAGAAATACCACGGATGGTCAGGTTTCCGCTGATGCTATGCGTAGCACCAGATTCATCGCCCTCCAATGCAGCTACATTGGTAATTTCAAAGCTGGCTGTGGGGAAAGAGTCTACCGCGAAGAAATCACCACTCTTCAAATGGCCCACCAATTTGCCGTAGTATTCGTTGCTAGGCTCCATGTCTTGAGGAGCAATGCTGTTCATGTCTATAGTGAAGCTGCCCCCCACTAAGTTGCCACCATCAGTAGACAGACTGCCTTGGGTAATATTGATTACGCCATTGTGCTGACCATCTGAATAGGTCTTATATCCTCTCCAATTCAAAGTGCTTCCTTCAGCTACTGTATAAGTGGCCGCTCCTGCTACTTCTTGTACTTCAACAGCCTCTGAAGCGTCTACTGCTTCTTGTTCAGCGCCTCCGCCGCAGGCTACCATGGCCACTGTAGCAGCAGAAAGCATAGCGTACTTCCAATTGTTCTTCATTTTCAAGTTTTGGTTTTTAGTGTTACAACACCGAACAAAGGTAGTTCGGTTGATTCAATCAGGCAACTAGACAATACAGATGGCGAATTGTTCAGTATCTTATGGCCAAAAGAATTCAATATGGAAGCCACTCCTTCATTGGAAAAGAATAAGAACGGACAAAGCGGGTACTTTCACCTCTTGCTCAATTTGGTTTTGTTGGCGCTGACCATTTTCCTCATTGTTCACAAAGAGCTTTGGTCCATTTTAACAGGCCTATTGTGCTTGATTCACATGATCGGGTTCGTCATTGTGAATCCGAACATGAGTTTGGTGATTACGCTTTTTGGCACCTATAAGGGCAGCTTGCGCAAGAATGGCTTTTTCTGGATGAATCCCTTCTACACCAAGAAAAAAATCAGTCTCAAGGCGAGGAACTTCGATAGTGAACGCGTGAAGGTGAACGACCAATTGGGCAATCCTATTCTCATCTCCGTTATTTTGGTTTGGCGGGTGAAAGACACGTTCAAAGCGGCCTTCGAGGTAGATGATTACGAGCATTTTGTGCGTGTTCAAACCGATGCTGCTGTGCGCAAAATGGCGGGGCATTATCCTTATGACAATTTTGACGACAATGAAGAACAGATTACCCTCCGCTCAGGAGTGGAAGAAGTGAACCATGTTTTAGAAAGGGAGTTGGATGAGCGCCTCTCTATTGCCGGCATTGATGTAATGGAAGCGCGTATTGGTTATTTGGCCTATGCCGAAGAAATTGCAGGTGCTATGCTGAAAAGGCAACAGGCCACGGCAGTGGTGGCCGCCAGATTGAAGATCGTGGAAGGGGCAGTTGGCATGGTGGAAAAAGCATTGGAAGAGCTGAGCAATAAGTCAATTATAGAACTGAACGATGAAAAGAAAGCGGCCATGGTGTCTAACCTCATGGTAGTGCTATGCTCAGACCGCGACGCCAGCCCAATAGTGAATGCGGGGAGTTAAGGGTTCTATTATATGCTCTGCACGCTTATGGTGAATAGACCTCTTCCCCTTCCACCGCAAAACGCATGAACATTTCTTCGGCATACCAGCCCGTAGTGCGCGTAGCTTTTACTACTTCTCTGTGTCGATTACCTCGGTAGGCATACTGATCAATGTCTGATTCTTGTCTCCAAATAGAAAAAGTGGCCTGTTCTACCAAGGGCCACTCGCCTATGCCCTTCGACTGTTATAGTCCGGGCATACTTCGCAATTGCCGACTCACTTTCCGCACA
>CAZDPF010000272.1:0-1932 GCA_964507215.1 uncultured Chryseobacterium sp.
ATACGAGGGTTAATGTGATAAAACGTTAAAGTTTAGATTTTAACACAATTGAGGTTGCAAGGTATGGGGGAGGTTTATTCTTGCAAGAACAAAAACTCAAAAAGATGAAAACCACAGTTTGTCGAGAAGTAGTTCTTCCAATAAGTTTATTCGCGTGCATGGCGCTAAGCTTTGTGGCGTGCAATAAAGAAGAATCTAATACCATTCAAGAAATGCCTCAACTAAGCTACGGTGGTGAATATGGACCAGTGGCTTGTAGTCTACCTGCAACAGAACCCGATGGTGACACAGGTTGCGGAGCGCAATGTGCATTGTCTGACGCCGGAGGATGTTACGAAGCTACTGAATGTAGAGGACCAAGAACCGAGGATGGAAACAATGACCCGAGTCAAGGTTCGTTTGGGGATGTTTATGATTACCTTCTTTCTATCGGTGAAATAAAACCGATGGAGCCTGGAGACCCAATTAACCATCCTGATCTATTAGCTGCTATGAAGCGGGATGGACACGCTATCATTTACTAACTATATGTTTCTTCAGAAATCGAAAGGTCCAGTGACAACACTTGGGCCTTTGCTGTTTATGTCAATTGTTTGTTGCGGTGCTATTCTTTCTAGCAGTTGTAGTAGCTTCCAGCAACAATCAGCGCGGTGGCAGTGGCAAAGAGATAGCTCATTTGTACCAGAGGGCGTTTTTAAAGGAGCCATAGACTTTGAAATAATAGCAACTCAAGGTTTACCGCAACTTGTCTCGTACAATGGTAGTCATTTGCAATTTTTTGATGTTGAAGCTTTTCAGCTCCAAGGGGTACATGAAGATTCGACCTTTGCAGGAAATCGCATTCAATGTAAGGATGGGCTTCAATCTGCCCTCCTTAGTGATCAAGCCATTCTGCTGTATTCTAACAGCCAAGCCATCCAAATCTTGGAGCACAAGAAGCTGCCTGATGGGGTGAGAATTTCCCCTATTCCTTCCTTCTTGTTCGATTGGGAAGAAAATCGTGCCTTGGTACAAATATTCGATTTCAGAAATAAAGTAGGACGTGCTCATCCCAAAGATTATCCTTTCTTGGCTTTATGGGACGGAACAAATCTGACCATTCTACCCAAGTTTCCTTTGCCTCAATTTGTTGGCAATAATGAATGGGTAGAACCCAGCTTCTTCTTCGATCAAAATGCCAGTCAATACCTTGTAAGCTGCAGTCATGTACCCTTGATTTTTACCATCAACAAGCAAACCTTACAGGTAGATAGTCTGCATCTTGGCGAGACCTTTTCTACCGACGATTTTCATGCAGCTGATGACAAAAGTGCAATGGGGTTGTTTGCCAATCGCCAAAGAAATTTGAAAGATGGGCCTTCCTATGGTCCTGCCCTTTTTGTACAATCTGATAACGGAGAAACTGTTATTGCCAGACCTTTCTTCATGAAAAGGACACACCCCAGTGATAGTGTTACATTCAACCCAGTGCAACTGCTGTGGCTAGATTCTCAAGGGTTTCAGGGAAGTAAATTGATTATTAACCAAGCTGTTGGATTTGATCATCAAAGATGGTTCAGCGCAGGCGGTACTATTTACACTCGGTTAGGATACAAGGCTAGAAACAAGAATGCACAAGCCATGTGGTACTTATTTTCCTTTTCTCTGGCACAAGAGGTTGATTGATAATTCCCTTTTTTGACAATCGAGTTCAAGAAGGTGCTTGAGGCGGGTCACAAGATTTTTGTGGGAAGTAACGTTTGCGAAAACGTCCTTCCCTAGAGTTGTAATTGCAAGCTTCTTTCATGTGGCGGTAATGACGAATTTCCTAGTACAATGAAGCTACTGGGGAGCAATTGCAAAATCAAGCAATGCCATTTGCCTTGAAGCTACTTCCTGCTTGAATGAGAGACTTCTCGGCCCTCCATAGGCGGGCAGCCATTTTCCACCTTT
>CAZDPF010000273.1:0-1929 GCA_964507215.1 uncultured Chryseobacterium sp.
TTTTGCCAAGACCTCCAAGCCATCAAAACAAAAAACCCCAGCCAGAAGGTGGGGTTGATCAAAAGTTGCAACAAGGCTTAGTATTTTAAAAGATCCCGCTCGTTCATCAACTTCGGGACACCGTCAACATCACGCAAGAAGATGGTGCCAGGTTCAAATTCATACATTCTGTAGTCATAACTAAAAGTCGGATCCCCACTGAGAATCCGCAGCATATCCTCAGTGAAATTGGCACCTGCTAGTGCAAACATCCAATTAAAGGCCACCATGCGAACATTAATTTCAGTGATCATGGGATTTCCTTGATCATCTTCCTTCAGATCTACCGTATAGAAACCGTGCTTCGGACTTTGGGTTTGCTCAAAAAGAATCTCCATGGCCTCTACGGCTACATCAACTAAATGTGGCTCTGTAAGCAATCGTCCAAAGGAAGTATTGCCTGTAATTCCCGAAGGGGCCACTTTGGCCATGATATATTCCACTCTTTCTCCACATGCTGATCGTAAGAGCTTTCCATTGTGATAGAGCAGCTTTACCGCCAAATTGCGTCCGGGTAAGTAGGTGCTTCCAATAAACTCAGTAACTCCTTTGTTAATGTGTATCCACGTTTTCAAAGCCTGCTCATTCTCTATCAGCAGCGATCCCAAACCACTAGAGCCCGAGGTAGACCGTATCCAAAAAGGATAAGACAGGGTCTTTTCAATGGCGGAAATATCAAGGCTTTCCGGAACAATGGTAATAGAAGCCGGTACCCATGGCGTTTCACTCAACAACTGGGTCATGAGTGCCTTGTTGGTCAACACCTCCACCATCTGCACCGGTGGTATGATGGCTTTACAGGGTAACTCACTACCTTCTTGACGTTTTGCCCACTGCAACACCTCATGTTCTGGGTGCACCAAGGCATAGTCTATTTGGTAATCAGCAATTATTCTTTCAATCGACTGCCAATATTCACTGTCGGTTGCTCTTGGTATTAAAAAGGTTTTCTGGTACAAGTCTGACTCGTAAAGACCATAGGCCAAAGGATTAATGTCGGTGCCATAAATAGCGTACTGGTCAATAAATGAACTTGACTGAATAGATCGCGCCACACTCCGTGGGGTTGGTCCGCCAACACCATTGATTAAAATATTCATTCTATTATTTGTTGCCATGTTGATATTCCTCTAGTACTTCTTTCAAACCTTGTTGTACAGGCAATTGCCAAAGTAGTTTGCACCAATCGTGATTGCCTTCAATCAAATCTACCCCATTTGCAGTGATAGCGACATCCCATCCAATAGACTTATTCTGAGGAAATGCCAAGGCCGCTTGTTCTACCGTAGTTTTGGCCTCTGTCCAATGAGGTACTTGAAACCCTCTAATGGCTACTCCAGTGATGGGGTGGTGACTTTCGTTTTTCTTGGTAATATCACTGTAAACACCCTCCCCTATTATTATACCTGTTTGTAAGTCAATAGGAGCCGCTAGATTGCCTGCCGCCAAATTATCTACTGAGGAATTTACTGTGATGCGAAGTCTGGCCCCAAGAAAGTCTACCTTTCCTTCTTTGTTGATCTGGGTGATGATGCGTACCGTATTCAGACCACTTGGAGAGAGCAGCTGTAGGTCTGGATGCTGTTCTACAAAAGCTTCTACCATGTCGTTGCCTGTTCTCTCTAGGCCCTGTCTAAGCTCCTCAGGACTTAGACCCTCGGTAGTGATAACCTCTATACCCCTGCCGCACTGCCCGTCACTGCTTTTCAATACCAAACGCGAATTGTTTTGGATAAAATCAGCCACCGCGGCTTCATTGGCAAGCTCTTCTTTTTTGAAGAAGTGGTGATGTACGAAAGCCTTATAAACCTTGAGAAACTCTGTTTTATCTGCCAATACTCTCCGTTGACTCGGAGGATTCATGGTTCTTTGATACTCATACATATAGCC
>CAZDPF010000274.1:0-1921 GCA_964507215.1 uncultured Chryseobacterium sp.
GACAAGCCCTTCTCATTGCTCAAACCGAAGTCTTCAAAAATCCTGGGCTTGCGCAGGTCAACGCCCACCAGCACCACGGGTTTGTTCAATAGTGCCAAAACGGAGGCCAAGTTCATGGCATTAAACGTCTTTCCTTCCCCGCCCACGGATGAGCTCACGGCCAGCACTGGACGTTCAACCCCCTTGAGTAAATAGGGCAAATTGGAGCGCAGCCCGCGAAAGCTTTCTGAAATACTGCTCTTGGGGTGGCGATTCACCACCAAAGAAGTGGTCTTGTCGCTATGACCAATACTGCCCACTACGGGTATGCGGGTAATCTTCTCTACATCCTCCCCGGTTCTGATCTTGCGATCGGTGAGCTGCAGCAAAAAGACGATGGCTGTGGGCAGAAAGAAGGCCAAGGCGAGGGCCAAAGCGAGGTTCCTACGGGTATTGGGCGCCACCGGAATGGGGTTCACGCGGGCATCGTCTACTATGGTGGCATCGGCTACGGTGGCTGCTTTGGCGATGCCCGCTTCGGCCCGCTTCTCCGCCAGGAAGATATAGAGCTGCTGGTTGAGCTCAAAGCGCCTTTGAATGTTGATCAGGTCGCGCTCGGTCTTGGGGAAGCGCCGCAGCTCGCCCTCCAGCCGCTGTACCCTTTTCTCCAAATCATCAATAACAATGCCCGATTGCCGACTGATGCTTTGCAAATTTTCTTTCAGAGCCGCTTGGGTGCTGATGATTTGGGCATCGATGGCTTTGAAGAGCGGATTGTCTTGGCCTTCGCGGGCATTCACCCCCATCTGGTTGCGTTGGGCATGCAGCTCGCCTAAGCGACTGATGAGTTCCAGCAACAGCGGATCTTGAATGCCGATGACCGAAGGCGCCACTACGGTGCTGAAATCACGCTTTTGGTTCACATAATCATCCAGATAAGCATAGTACTTATTGCGGGCACGTTCTTCAGATAACTCCTTTTCTAAGTTGAAGAGCTCTTCCAAGATTTTGGTCCCTTCTATGCTGATGTCAATGGTGCGATTGTCTGAACGAAAGCGCTGCAGCACATCTTCCACCCGCTCCAGCGAATCGGTGATTTGCCGCAATTCTTCTTCCACAAAACCAATGGTATTGTCTGCCGCCAAGCTCTTGTTCTCCAAACTTTGTTGGATATAGGTATTGGCATAGGTGTTGAGAAATTGAATGATTTTTTCTTGTTGTTGGTGTTTCCAAGCGATGGTCACAGCAGATGAACCCTCAGCAGCCGGATCAATTTTCAATCCTTTCAACAAGCCTTCCGCCATGCGTTCACTGCTCTTGAATTGGAGCTCAAAGGCTTTGTCGTTGGTCACGAGTTCAGGACGAATCAAATGAATCCGAAGGCGATAGCTGGGGCTTTCCAGCCATTCACTAAAGGCACGCACTTCCCCCTCCTTAGGAAATGCATAGGCGCTGGGTGGTTCAAGAGATGCATTTTCCAATCCAAACCACTGGGCCCGTGAGTTGCCTAATAGCTTGAGGTTAAAATGGCCTTCGTCCAATGGCTCAATGCGAAAGGTATAGCCGATGTCTTGCCAGTGGGTGGAGTCAATTTCAATGCGGAAGGGGGAGGCTTCCCCATAAATTTCGGAATTCCGCACACGGCCTTCTCCAATCAATTGGATGCCAAAATCGAGCTGGCGGAGGGTGCGCTCCATCAGGCGGTAGCTCTTCATCTTTACCACCTCATTTTCAAAGGTGAGGCGCGGATTGTAATAGCCAATTTGCATCATCAAGGCCTCCATGCCCGCTGCCCCGCTGCTCCCATCGGTTTCGATGTTCAATACTATTTTGCCTTCATAGATGCGGTCGGCATAGCGGTTGATCAAATAGGCTCCCCCCACGAAAAGAATGACGGAAATCAAATAAAAGGGCCAAAAAGAGAGAATGCCGCCAAGCAGCC
>CAZDPF010000275.1:0-1895 GCA_964507215.1 uncultured Chryseobacterium sp.
ACAAGAATGGAAGAAATCGCTAGGGTGAATCGCCTATGGAAGTACTGAAGTCTGCTGTATTGAAAATTGAAATCTCGTTTCTCGTTTCTCGTGTCTCGCTTCTGTGAGCTACTGCGCAGCAGTGCCTCACGGGACCTCGGGCCGGCTATCTGATTCTTCGTCCTTGAGTACACGGTAAACCGTGTTTCGTTTATCGCCAGCCTTGACCACCAAACCCATCTCTACCGCTGTTCTCAGATCCCTACTGGCCGTTGCCGTGGAAATGTCTTTGAACAATTGCAAATAGTCTTGTCGAGTAAATAGGCCAGATTGCTTCGCTATGAAGTAACGCAAGCGTTCTTCTCTGTTTTTAGGTTGTCTATTTTGAGCGATCAGTGCTTCAAGTGCGTCAGAAATGATAGCGAGCATGAATTCAATGAACTTTGTGGAATTGCCTGCTTTATCACAAATCGAGAGAACTTCATAATACGCCACTTGTCTTTGCTGAATAAGCGTTTCAAATGGAAGAAAAGAGAATAGCTCATTTCCTTCAGACAATAGTACAGTTTGCCATAACCGACCTATTCTCCCATTGCCATCTAAGAACGGGTGAATAAATTCTACCTCATAATGAAAAACACAACTTTTGATCAAGATTGGATCATCGGAGTGGTTCAGATAAGCGAACAGGTCCTTCATTAGAAAAGGAACACGATCATGCGGAGGGGCATAATGCTGAACTTCATTACCTTTTACAATTCCCACTCCTTCGTTTCTGTACTTACCCGCACTGCTGATCAGATTGCGCATAAGCAGGCCATGCGCCTTCAAAAACGATCTTTCCTCTTTTCCTTTCCAAGTACCGATCATGCGGTATGCTGCAAGGGCATTCTGAACTTCAAGAATGTCTTTTTGCGGTCCAATTACATGTTTCCCTTCAAGAATGGCAGTAATCTGAGACTCACTAAGTGAATTGCCCTCAATCTGAAGCGAATGATAAATGGTCTTCACTTGAAGCGACTTCCTGAGCTTAGGGGAAGGACGATCTAGATTGAAGGCTTTTAGCGCTCCTACCTTCTCAGATACTTCACTAAGACCATTGAGAATAGCAGCGGTAAGCTCATAAGGAGGCTTCACAATACGATCAATTGATAGTATCAAAGGTAGGAATCAGATGGCTCCGTAGGTTCAAGGCACCCTGCCAACGGCATATTGCCAAGCAGGAAACCATAATAATTCTATCCTCGGCGCCGTATGCGAATGGGAGGCTACGCGCTCAAAGCCCAATTTTGATGATTGCGATATCCTTGACGGCAATTGGGTACTACAAGCGGTTCACCAATCAAACACTAGCTAACAAAAGCCTGTTCCACTCAACGAGAAGAATCAATAATCTTCTCCCGAAGGGCAAGTTCATCGTTGAGGAAATAGAGGCCGTACACGCCATTCATAAGGCCTTCTGTGTCTATGGTGAAGCGGTGATTTCCTTTTTCCAGCATTGTTCGGAAACCGCTTTTCCGCTGAGGTCCATCAGGTGCAAACGCCTAGAACTTCTGGGTCTTACTTCAAACACCAAGTGACAAGTACCTCCCGCATATTCTATATGGTAATCCGCAAGGCTAGCTTCTCGAATACTGCCTGAATATTGGATGTCCCAAAACCGTTGGCATAGACCTCATAGTAAAAAGTAATATAGTCATTCGCATTTGATGGATATGGCGGCAACGTATCAGTCATAATGCCCAATTCAGGGGAATAGCTTGTTCCAAAAAAGCTCTTTTGACTATTGCCTATTTGCCAGTTACCAAAGTCGATCCAAGCGGTGCTGTCTTGAAGGATGCTAGGTGAGGTTGTTAATAACCCAACGTCCAGATTCGCGCAATGGCAGAACCACCATACACCTGAGATTGGCTTTA
>CAZDPF010000276.1:0-1886 GCA_964507215.1 uncultured Chryseobacterium sp.
ACAAAAATCTTGTGAACCCACTTTGGGAAGCCCGAATACGCTTTAATACCTTTGTAACGGTATGAGTACATCCTTCGAAAGACAGTTTCAAGAAGAGACAGACGTCCTGATCGCCGAAGAGCGCGAACGTGAAATTGTGTTGTACAACGACGATGTCAATACCTTTTCCTGGGTTATCCGCTCACTGGTAGAAATCTGTGAACACGACCACATTCAAGCAGAGCAATGCGCCCTTATTGTGCATACCAAGGGCAAATGTGGGGTGAAGAATGGCAGTTATGAAGAGTTGGAGCCACGTTGTTCAGCCCTTCTAGAACGCGGCCTCAGCGCAGAGATCCATTAGTACATCAACGCCTATGTGGCTTGTTTGCCAACAGATGGTAAAGATTATTGGCTAGCGCTTCTTAGCCTAAGGAATTACCAAGCTAACAGCCGGAGCCGCATCTGGATTGAGATTGGGAAAGATGGTTTCCCTTGTAGCATAGTTGAAATACTCATTGGTAAAATAGGATTCGCCATAGGCCCTGATATAGACTGTTTGTCCGGATTGAAAGCCAAGATTTCTTAGAAGTGCCATCGAAATGAACTTGGTGAAGGGATTAATCCCTATTCCCGTGGGTGCTGTAAAGCTTTCGAAGTGCTGATGGTCTATATTCGAATCAGTAGAGAAAAGGAGGCGAACATAGCGCAGGCTGGAAGCAAATCCCGGCGGATCGGTGGTGATGTGCAAGAGAATAGAATCGCCACGGGTTTCAAGTTGTAGATCGGTAATTCGGGTAGAGGAGATCTTTCCCAAAGAAGGGGTGACGTCAAAGAAGATGGTGCTTGCGGTATTGACCGAAGAGCGCGTGTGGATTGATTTGTAAGTGCCATAGCCTTCCTTTTCATACACCAGATGGAAAGTTCCTGTGGGGATGTTGTTCAATACAAACTGCCCGTTGGAGTCGGTGATGGCTTCACTGAGGGTGAGGGGAACGCTATTCTCTATATATACGCGCATGCCCGCATCGGGAAGCCGATTAGTGAATTCATCATACAAGCGTACACTACCCACTCCACTGGGAGGCAAGGCAGACCCATAGGGGTCATTGGGTTCTTTAGAACAGCTTAAAAAAGCCAGACTGGCGCAAAGGCTACCCAGCAAGAGCGTGCTTTTGAAATGCATAATTGAAGTAGATTTCCGTGCAAAGTAGAGCAGTAAGAGCAAATAAGAAAATACGTATTGTGTATAGTTTCAGAATAACTGCTTTCTTGGTTCCTTGCTTAGCCAGCCATGTGAGTACCATAGTTTTCAATGCCCCGCTTTGGCTCTACGGCAGGCAGAAGAGGCAAATCAAATAGGCTCGATGAGCCCAGCCGAACGCATCTTAAAAACTCAGTTCTTGAACGCAGATACTCTTGAGAATGCCTTCAATAACTGAAGCTTTCCTATTATTCGAGGGAATGAACAATGCTTACCCGTACTGTGCGGCGTTATTTCATTCAATCTTAGACCATCCAGGTAAACGCTTAGACTGTTCAATCCATGAGCGAATTAGCTTCTCGTCAAACTCCGATTGGTTTCTTATATCAATTCTTCTCGCTTTGTACTCGGAATTCCGATTCCAAGGGCCAGACATTTTCGTTACGGGTGGTTCAGGAATTAAGCGAGTTCCAGCAATGAATCCAACGGAAAATTCATTCTTAAACGACCACATTGCAATCATCCAACCCTTATCTATAAGTCCATAGAATGGCACTCCAAGTGGTTGAGACGGTTTATGCCATTTGGTGGTAAAGTGAATCTCAGGGATAACTTCTTTAATCAATAGATCAACCTTTTGTGCCATCACACCGTGCTCGGGTTGAATCCCATTTATCCAAGCTTGAACTGTTTCTGATTGCAT
>CAZDPF010000277.1:0-1883 GCA_964507215.1 uncultured Chryseobacterium sp.
AAAGTATTCATTCACACTTTCCATCCCGCCCTCGCGGGATTCGACCGCTCGGCCAACTTCTTCAAGCTCAAACGCTCCTCTCAGGCGATAAAAAGGAATTTCTCAATTCCCTAATTCTCCCAAAAGGGCGCGCAAGTTAATCTTTTTAAAGGCTCATTTCGCCACAAATGGGTTGGGCAAATGCCGCTTCTAAATCCCTTCCCTTTAAACCTTTAGCCAAGAGATGCATCAGTTTGGCCCAAGCGGCTTCCACCAAGATATCTCCACCGCCAATTACTCCCACATCACGCAAAGCCTCACTACCAGCATATTGGCCCTGAATTACACTGCCCATTCTGCACTGACTCACATTGACCAAAACTTTGCCTTGGCTGATGGCCTCACGCAGTACTTCAAGAAAATCTGGCGCTGTAGGACCGTTGCCACTGCCAAAACTCAACAGAATAAAGGCATGATAATCATCCATCATTAATTGTTGGCGAACCCAATGCGGATCAATGCCGGGTAACAAATAGATTACTCCAACCCGTGCATCCAAGGCGCTATGCAGCTCAAATGAGCCTTCCCGCTTCAAAATGTGCTCTGTTCGAAACTTCAATCGCACGCCCGCTTCGGCCAATTTGGGGTAATTCGGACTGCGAAAGGCCTCAAAATCATCTGTGTTTTCTTTGTGTACCCGATTGCCTCGGTAAAGGTCATATTCAAAATAAACACAGACCTCTGGAACCATCGGCTTTCCCTCCGCGTCGCGGGAGCTGGCTATTTCCAAAGCAGTCAACAAGTTTTCTCGGGCATCAGAGCGCATAACGCCAATAGGTAGTTGCGATCCTGTAAGCACCACGGGTTTTTGAAGATTAGAGAGCATGAAACTCAAGACCGAGGCGGTAAAAGCCATGGTGTCAGAACCGTGGAGAATCACAAAACCATCGTAGTCATGATAGGCATCCGCAATCATTTGCGCCAATTGCTGCCAGCGGATCACATTCATATCAGATGAATCTACCGGAGCTTCGAAACTCTTGAGATCAAGACTGCAATGCAATCTTTCCAATTCTGGCATTCTGCTGAGTAGCCCTTGGAGGCTGAAAGGCTGCAAAACCCCTGTAACTGGATGTGGTACCATACCAATTGTGCCCCCTGTATAAATCAGTAGAATATGCTCTGAATGACTCATAGCCGGTATAATTCTCGTGCGTTGGCGGAGGTGACTTCCTGCACTAGTTGCAAGGAAATGCCTTTTATTTCGGCAAGTTTCTGCGAGATGTGAATGAGATAGGCTGGTTCGTTTCGTTTGCCGCGATAGGGAACAGGTGCCAAATAAGGCGCATCGGTTTCTACTACGAGTTTTTCTAAAGCAATGGCCGGAAGCACTTGATCGAGACCGCCATTTTTATACGTCACCACTCCACCAATCCCAAGGTGTAGGCCATATTCGAGACATCTTTGGGCTTGCTCTAGATCACCGGTAAAACAATGCAGTACGCCTTTAAGGGGCAGGTGCTTAAACTCATCCAGCACTTCAAAAAGAGGATCAAAGGCCTGTCTACAATGAATGGAAACGGGAACCTCTGCCTCTAGGGCCCATTGGAATTGTATGCGAAGTACTTGCTGCTGCCACTCAAGCGTTGATTGATCCCAATAAAGATCCAACCCAATCTCTCCTACCGCCAGATAGTCGGTTCTATTTTGTTGCCACTCTGCTTCAATTTGGACCAAGACCTCCTGCCAGTTTTCGTCAACTGAACAGGGATGCAACCCCATCATGCCGCGATAAAAATCTGGATCACGTGCCAGTGTTTGTCGCAGTTGCCCAATGCTATGGAGGTCCACATTGGGCAGAAGTACCTGCGTAACACCGGCTTCTTTGGCGCGCTGTTCTACTT
>CAZDPF010000278.1:0-1879 GCA_964507215.1 uncultured Chryseobacterium sp.
TTGGAAAGTGGCCGTAGGTGTTTTTATGTTTTTCTTAATCAAAGGCCTTCTTTGGTTGATCATCCCTTACCTCATAGCCCGTGGATTGTGGTAGCCCTTGATTAACGGCTACTCGTACTGGTTTGAAATATGTTCAGATAATACACGAAGTGAATCACTGCTGTTAATGACAGCATCACATAAGTTCTTGATGCCCACTGCATGGCCTCATCTGTCATGCTCAACTGTTCACTTCGGTTTAATTCCGTTCCCTTCATCCAATCCAGCGCACGCCTAGAGGCATCGTACTCCATCGGTAAGGTGATTAATGTGAAGAGAAAAAGAACCAATTGGGCCATGCCAATAATTAAGGCTGCCATCCCAACAGAAAAGTGAGAGGAGAAAACAGCAATAAATAATAGAACGAACAGAAGTAACGACAAAACTCTGCTCACCGAAGAAACAATGGGAGCCAACGCACTTCTGATGGGCAACCAAGGGTAATTATTGACATCCTGAAGCGCATGTCCACATTCATGTGCAGCCACCGCAGCAGCGGAAATAGACCGGCCTCCGTAGACTTCCGGACTTAGATTAATAGTCTTTTCATGAGGATTGTAATGATCGCGCAATCGATCAGGCAAACTCATCACCCGCACGTCGGTAAGTCCATGTTCTGCCAACATTCTCTCGGCCACTTCCTTACCACTCAATCCAAAAGCATTCGGAAAACGCGCGTAGAATCCTAATTTTTCTTTGAGCTTCGACTGGATGTATATGCCGAAAGCTGTGGCTATCAACAGTATGGACAAATACATCATTAGCTCTTTTTTCGAATTCCAAAAGTAACAATTTGCTCTTCGGCAGGGAAAGTGTTTGAATAGCTTTGTTGGATGAAGTCAAAAGATTCTTCCAACGAGCGTCCGTTGATCCTAGTTTGTAATGATGATGGCATCACGGCACCGGGTATTCGGAACCTCATCTCTGTGATGAACCGAATTGGTGACGTAGTAGTAGTGGCACCTGATAGTCCGCAATCGGGTATGGGCCACGCTATTACCATCAATAGCACCTTGCGCTGCGACCCCATTGTGATTGATAACGGTCCCCAAAAGGAGTATAGCTGCTCAGGTACTCCAGTAGACTGTGTAAAATTGGCCGTGAATGTGATTCTTCCTAGGAAACCGGATTTATGTGTTTCTGGTGTCAACCATGGATCTAACTCTAGCATCAATGTGATCTATTCAGGAACCATGTCGGCTGCTATGGAAGGCGCTCTAGAGAATATTCCCTCCGTGGGCTTTAGCTTGTTAGATTACGCTTGGGACGCCAACTTCGATGCGGCCAAGCCGTACATCGAGCGGATTGCTCGAAATGTATTGCAGAATGGTCTGCCCAGAGGAATTTGTTTGAATGTCAATATTCCCAAGGCCACGGACGAACCCTACAAAGGCATTAAAATCTGTCGTCAAGCCAATGCGAATTGGGAAGAAGAGTTTGACGCTAGAAAAGATCCGCGCGGGCGACAGTATTACTGGCTTACAGGCACTTTTGTCAATTATGATCACGGTCAAGATACCGATGAATGGGCCCTTTCTCAGCACTATATTTCAGTGGTTCCCGTTCAAAGTGATGTAACTGCCCACAATATGTTGCAAACCTTAAACAGCTGGTCTTTTGATTAGAATGAAGCGGTGGTGGACCATCGCAGGAGCGGCAATCGGAGGAGTACTGCCTCCGATTTCTTTGTATGCTATTCTCCAAGCTAAACCAGAGTATTCTGCCATCCAACGAATTGACCCCGAATACATGCTCGATTTGAATTTCCAAATACTGTCGATGGGGATGTTGGCCAATGGCATCGTTTTCTTTGCAGCCCTTCGGTTCAATAAAGAGGATG
>CAZDPF010000279.1:0-1879 GCA_964507215.1 uncultured Chryseobacterium sp.
CAATGCATTTTCCCGACCAAACCGAAGCCTTGATCCAACAGTATCTTCTTCGTCCAGCGGGCTTCTGAGCTTCCAAGCTTTTTTGGCAACTTGCTGCCACCAAACCCCCATCGTTCATGGATATTATTCCAGATCATCGCATCCGGCTAGAAGAAGTGGCTTCAATGCTGCGTGAACCCGTTGCCCTTCAACTTTCTGAAGCAGCAAAAGAACGTATTGAAGCTTGCAGGCAATGGCTAGAAGAGCAGCTCAACGATTCCGAAAAAGCCATTTATGGCATCAATACCGGCTTTGGTTCGCTCTGCGATACGCGCATAGATCAGCAATCGCTTGGCCAATTACAAGAGAATCTGATTCGCTCCCATGCCGTTGGAATGGGCGACGCCATGCCCCCTGAAATTAGCCAATTGATGCTTTGGTTCAAATTGCACTCGTTGTCGCAAGGCTATTCCGGTGTGCGATTGGAAACGGTGGAGACCATTATTGCCCTGCATAATTCAGGCAGAATGCCGGTGGTTTATCAGTTTGGTTCCTTGGGTGCCTCTGGTGATCTTGCACCTTTGGCCCACCTCTTTTTACCCTTGGTTGGCGATGGGCAATTATGGGTGGAAAGTGAAGAAGAAGCCCTAAAAACGCAGGCGTGGGAGGGCATTGTTAACAAAGGTTTTCAGTTGAAAGCCAAAGAAGGCTTGGCCTTGTTGAACGGCACCCAGTTTATGTCGGCTTGCGGTGCTTTGGCCTTAGTTAGGGCTTATAGATTGTCTTACCTAGCTGATCTCATTGCCAGTCTATCGCTCGATGCCATGGATGCACGTGCTGAGCCTTTTGACGAGCGCCTTCATCTCATACGAAACCAACAAGGACAGGCCGTTGTTGCAGCTCGCATCCGCAGCTTTTTGGAAGACAGTCCTACTTTCCATCACACCGAAAAGCGCCAGGTACAAGACGCTTATTCTTTCCGCTGCATTCCGCAGGTACATGGTGCCAGCCACCAAGTGCTGAAATATGTGCAAACGGTGGTGGAGAACGAGATCAACTCAGTTACTGATAATCCCACTATTTTTCCTGGAGAGGCCATCTTGAGTGGAGGAAATTTTCATGGGCAAGCCATTGCTATGGCTTTAGATCATTTGGCCGTAGCTATTTCAGAATGGGGAAATATTGCAGAGCGTAGAATCTTTCAGCTTATCTCAGGCAAGCAAGGTCTGCCGCCTTTTTTAAGCCCGAACCCAGGACTGAATTCCGGACTGATGATCCCGCAGTATACGGCTGCGTCTATAGCCAGTAAGAATAAAATGCTTTGTCATCCGGCTTCTGCAGATTCCATTCCAAGTTCCAACAATCAAGAAGACCATGTATCAATGGGAGCCAATGCGGCCACCCGTCTGTTGGAGTTGATAGACAATGTGGAACAGATTTTAGCGATTGAACTCTTTACCGCATCACAGGCACTGTGGTTATCTGGCAGGAAGACGTCCAGCTTTTTAGAGGCATTTTTAAGCAGCTATCGCGCCGAAATACCTCCGGTTGAAGAAGACAGGATTTTCCATTACGATTTGCAGAACACCTTGCACTTCCTTGAAAACACCCAAGTAGAAGAAGAGCTGTTGTTTGTTTAAAGCGTAAGCATCAAGCTTTGAGCACTTCTTTGAAATGGAATTTCAAATGCGCATAGATGCTTTCTCAAAACGATAGGAGATCTCCATAAAAACTAATGAGGAGGTCCTATAAATGGAAGAAGATCACTGTTCAAGAATGTTGTACGACCAATGCTCTCAATGATCTAATTTTCTTCAAGTAGTATGTTGTCTGCGATGCCTTTGCAAACAACGCCTCGTATTACGAGCTTTCCCTATAAAATGAAGTCTTAACCCTATTC
>CAZDPF010000280.1:0-1843 GCA_964507215.1 uncultured Chryseobacterium sp.
TGCTCAAGAATGTCCGCCAATGACAATGCGCATAATCTTGATGTTTAATACGATAAAGCGCCAAATTTGCCAAGGCAGGAACTTGCGGAAGAACTTGGTGGATTTGCCAGGAACCGTTGTGAAGCTGTTTTCAGTGTAAGGCTCGAGTCTTTGTTCAGGTCTTTTCATCTTTTTCGTTTCTTTATTCGGGGATGAGCCACCAGAATGGACGGGCTTTGGCTTTATAGAGGAAGAGATAGTGAAGAATCACTTTTATCCAGTGACCTGCCAGTCCGGCTTCTCCCACCGTATACCCCAGATTACGGCCCCATTTTGGGTACTTCTTCCAATCTTGAACAATGGGAAATACGGTCATGGTAGCGGCCATTCCTTTGCTCATGCCATAACCGGCTGAGACCACGCAAGCGGCACCCATACGGGCCATACTGGCCTTATGTACATGCTCGTCTTTACCGCTTTTGATCCGCTCCGCAATATTGAGCGCCACAACTTTGCCTATCACACCGCTGGGCATACCTGTTCTGGGTGGAGTTGGGGAAATGGGGGTTCCCTTCTTTGATTTCATCGGCTTAGATATCGCATGGGGCGGAGCAAAGGCAATTCCCGCTGCATACAACTTATCATAAGTCGGGTTTTGGTAAATAGAGGGCCAGTCATCGGCTGACCATTCTTCAAAGGGTTTGGAAGTGTAGTCGGCATCCACTTTCATAAAACCATTGGGGGCGAAGATGACTGCTGAGATGTCCTCCCCTAAAGCATTGTAGGCTTTGAGGCCCACTCCTGAGAAAGAGGGGATGAGCATGGCAAAATCATAGTGGAGCTCATGTTGCTCTCCTTCCAAGTTTTCGTAGTAGGCGGTCTTGTTTTGCAATTTGTATACACCGGCCCTTTTGATCCACCGAATGCCATATTCACTCAATATAGACTCGCTGAATACCGTGGTACTGGTAACGTATCCATTGCGTTTGACATACGCACCACCCATTCCAAAATCGCCCACCTCATACTCATTGGTAATCCATACCAAATCTGCCAAATGCTCTAGGCCACGTTTGCGGATCTCAAAAGCGATATTCAATATATACTCAAAAGCAGCACCTTGGCAGGTAGCCATGGCATGCCCGGTTCCTATGAGTATGGTTTGTTTATTGCCTTGCTCCATCTCAGCAATCACGGCTTGCAGTGCCGTCCAACTGTGTTCTGCATGTCCATAGGTACAAACAGAATTGCAGTTTCCATCTTCAGGCGTAAGTCCTTCTGTAGCACTGAAGTTCAGTTTAGGACCCGTCGCATTGATGAGGAAATCATAGGTGAGATGGGTTCGCTGACCTTGTTTCTCTGCTGAGGTATATTCAATCTCTACCTGTGGGGCAGTAGAACCCTCCCGGCCTTCGGGGAACAGGCTCAGCGCCTTGGCTTGATGAAAAGCTATTTTTTGCCTTTGATATACAGGAGCTAGTGGAAAAGTAACTTGTCTACTTTTCATTCGTCCGACTCCCACCCAAATATTGGAAGGAATCCATTGGTATTTGCTGTTCGGACTCACCACGATGATCTCGTGCTCTTTGGATAGTTCTTTGCGCAGCATCAGGGCCGCGGTATGGCCTGAAACTCCAGCACCTAGAACAACAACTCTTGACATAGGTAGGCAATTGAATTTCTAAGATGCAGCTTCGTAGAAGAAGTGCATGTGACAATCATTACCTAGCTCAGTAAAACCCTAAGGCAAACACCGTTCTTGAGGGGAGTGGTGTTGTTCGGTTTATTGACAGAAGCGGGAAACGAGAAGAAGATGACAGATTACAGATCACAGATGACAGATTTTTTAAGGTTTAATAGACTG
>CAZDPF010000281.1:0-1836 GCA_964507215.1 uncultured Chryseobacterium sp.
GTGGCCACCATACACTTCTCTACATCTTCGGGATGTACTGTTTCAACAAAGGAGGTGTTTTGTAAAACAGACCAATCTTTCTGAAATCGATCTAAGAAGCACTGATTGCAATAGTTGTATTTCCCCTCCATATCTACCGCTGAAACGTAGATACTTCGTGACTTTTGTAGGTACTTTGGTATTAAATCAACAATAGCCAAGGCACACATTTCTAATTTTCATGCTAATGGGTAACATCCGGTACTGTGACTTTTGGTTGGCTCGGTGCTCGATAATTACAACGGAAAAGGAGAAGTTGAACAGCGTGATAATCATGGGGAAATCTGTCAGCTATTCCATCCAACTATTTCTAACCTACTCTGAAGGTATATTTCCACAAACAAAACAAGATGTCTGAAACTCGACCTGTAGATTGGACTGCGTTGAATGCGCTATTGAAAGAAAGGTTTATGAGGATTCAAGAAGTGTGTTTTCCTCAATTAGACTGGACATTTGTTGAAAGTGTATTGTTAGACCATCCGCATGAACAGAAGGTATTACTGGCCATGGAGGCAAGCGGTGGCGAACCAGCACTGGCCTTAGTCAACAAAGAGGAGCGAGCGTTGTGGTTCTTCGATTGTTCACCAGAAAGTCCGCTTGGAAGACGCAGTCTTTGTTATGATTTGGAAGCTTGGCAATCGCGAAAGGCGAATAAACCAAGCGGCAATGTTTGTGATTCTGCACGAGAAATGGGGGTGGAACTTCTTACAGAAGCCGATTACTTCAGCTTGCAAAAACTAGGATCTTTTGATACCAAAACATCGAGTTGGCTGCACACACCAGAATCGCTGCGTTGCCATGGCGGGGCTTTGTTTGGCGATCATCGGTTTGGAAGAACCTTTATCTACCACAATGGAGCCGAGTCTTACTATGCAGCCCGTGGTTTCAGAGGCAAAGTGCGTGTGAACTGGTAGTAGAATCTTCTTATACCACCTTATTCCATTTTACTGGGTAGAGCAAGAGAAATTGCAGAAGTAAACCAATGATTACCAGGGAAATAATTTCTACATTGGTAAAAAACTCGATCGACTTCATGGTGCGCCGTGCATCGCTCAATTTTCGTTTGCCCTCTTGAATCTGTATCCTTGAAAGTTGCTGTAAGTCTTGGTGGATATTGAGGTATTGTTGTTCCAATTCAACTTTTAAGGTGTCTGTAGGATGAGTCAAGAAATCACTTTCCCGCTTTGGCAAATCCTGCATTTTCTTGGTCATAGATCTAAAAATCCGCTCTTCTTCTTTGGTCAGTTGGGTTTTCTCAAAGGACTCCCACCAGGTCAGGAGACTGTCATTTCCCCTTTCAATTCTATTCAATAAGAGCGGGTTGTTGTGGCTTTGAATGAGCGCAAGGGTTTTCTCATGCATCACCCTATCCATCTTGAAAATCAATTCTTTAGCCACCAGTCTGTCTTCATAGATAGATTCAACGGTATCAGCCATTTTTTGAAAATGCCTTCGATCGAGCAGATTGGTCCCAATAATGAGTACAAAAACCAATAGGAAGGCCGCTACCCACTTCAAACGATGGAGAAATGCACGCATCAATCAGCTGTGTTTAAAGGTGAATACTCCTGCAATAGGGTAAAAGCTGCTTAGCAAGCCTTCTGCTGTTTATGCAGTATTACAGATTAACCAATCTAAGCAATTATAGTTTCTATGAGGCGCTTCACTGATCAGAGCTACTGAGCAAAAGGCCCGACAGCCTCAACACCTCTGTTTCTGCCACCTTTGCCGTAAATAGCGCATTGTTTCTTCCACTTACGCTGCGTTGTAAATTCAATTGAGCCTCTCTGAAGTGGG
>CAZDPF010000282.1:0-1828 GCA_964507215.1 uncultured Chryseobacterium sp.
GATTCTGCTATTATGGCATGCGCACCCTACTCACCTTGTATCTGGTGAAGTCGCTTTTTAAAGGTGACGCTGACGCAGCTCTTATATATGGTGCGTATACTGGCCTCGTATATGCAGCGCCCGTTCTAGGGGGAAAAATGGCCGACCAGTTTTTGGGTTATCGCTATGCCATAATGCTGGGTGCTGTGCTCATGGCCATAGGTGAGTTTATGATTCTAGGTGGAACGGAGAATTGGCTCCTCATCGGTATGGGAGCTATTATCATTGGCAATGGTTACTTCAAGGCCAACATAAGTACCATCGTTGGCAAACTCTATGAAGAAGGAGATCCGCGACGCGACTCTGGCTTTACCATTTTTTATATCGGCATCAACATCGGTGCACTGCTAGCTACTTCAGTTGTGGCTTATGTAGGTGAGACCTACGGTTTCGAATATGGTTTTGGACTTGCGGGTATTGGAATGTTGCTCGGATTCCTCATTTTTTGGTTTGGAAGAGGAAACTACAAAGCAGCTCAGGGACTTGATATCACTGAAAAAGGAAAGAAGAAAGTCGTCGGTCCAATCAATTATGTTCACTTAATCACACTTGCTAGCGTCGCATTAATTCCTCTTTGCTACATTCTCATCAGTAAGAATGAGATCTTACAATACCTGTTAACCGGTCTTTTTATAATTGTAGCTTTTAGCTTAATCAGAGCAGGTGCCAAAGAAGGCGCCATCTGGAGAGACCGAATGATTGCATTGGTCATCTTCATTTTGATTAATATCGTTTTCTGGGCATTTTTCGAGCAGGCAGGCACTTCCCTTACCCTGTTTGCAGATAGAAATGTAGACCGTGAAATCTTCGGTTGGACAATGCCAGCGTCAATGACGCAGTTCTTCAACCCATTCTTCATAGTGCTTTTTGGATCCATATTCTCGGTAATGTGGATTAAGCTCTCTGATGCAGGAAAGAACCCGAGTATTCCGATGAAATTCGCCTTTGGTATTCTTCAATTAGGACTGGGTTTTCTTGTTACCCTTGTTGGATTGCAATTCGCAGAAGGATTCCAAGTGCCCTTGCTTACCCTTGTTTTTCTTTATTTGCTTCACACTTCTGGAGAGCTGTTCCTGAGTCCGATTGGTTTGAGCATGGTGACTAAACTGTCTCCACCTAAAATATCCGGCACAGCCATGGGTGGATGGTTCTTAAGCTTTGCTATTGGCAATTTCTTGGGAGGGCAAATTGCTACACTCACAGGAACACATGGTAGCAGCAGCGAAGAAACAGAAGTAACTTTCCCTTTGAGCACTACTGTCTCAGAGGCTATTGCGCAAACAGGAACCTACAGCTTTCAAGATTGGAAGCCCCTTTCTGAAGACATGCCTGTGAATATCAGCCTACAGAAATACTTGGATATTCAAGATTGGGTAGAATTCCGCAAGGCCTACTCAAGTGAGTTGAGTTTCTCTGAATGGAAGCAAAATAGAAGCATTAATTCCCCAGCTACCTCGGCAGATCAGTGGCTGTTGCCAGAGGAATGGGAAGCACTAGGTGCTGCTTATGATGCTCTAGTAAAAGCCGATAAAAACACCGAAGATCCTATCTCTATTGAAACTTGGATGTACTTCCGAGAGGCCATAGAAGAATATGAGGGAGATGGACAGTCGTTGGTAGAGGCTTATGACAATCACCGTATGAATCGAATGGAAATTGGCCTAGAAAAGTACACGTCTGTCTTTTCGAACATTGGCTTTGTGTTAATTGGTTTTTCTGTTCTCATCATGCTGATCAACAAACCCCTCAAAAAACTCATGCACGGCGTGGTATAATTTTCGCCATTGAA
>CAZDPF010000283.1:0-1807 GCA_964507215.1 uncultured Chryseobacterium sp.
GGGTTCTCGAAAGCTGGGTCAATTAATGCCATGTATCCACTGGTGAAAGAGCACACTTCTTATGGCGCCATGATTGCCCTTTACGTTCCGGCTGCTTTTGCCTTTGCCTTTGTGGTGAAAGACAAAATAGACCGCAAGGCCTTCGCGCTATCTATCTTCTTGATTGTGATGGCGGGACTGATTTTCTCCTATACTCGGGCAGCTTGGGTGAGTGTAGCCGCTGCCATAGGAGTACTTGTTTTACTCGTACTACGGATCAAGGCCTGGCAGTTTTGGTCGCTCAGTGCCTTGGCTGGATTGGTCTTGCTAATGAATCTTCAGCCCATCTTAGACAAGCTGCAAGACAACAACCAAGACTCTAGTGATGATTTGGGGGAGCATGTAGAATCGATTTCCAATATCTCTACTGACGCGTCTAATCTTGAGCGCATCAATCGCTGGAATTCTGCCCTTCGCATGTTTCGCGAGCGACCAATTACCGGATGGGGACCGGGGACTTACCAGTTTGTTTACGCTCCTTTTCAGAATCCGCGAGAAAAAACCATCATCTCCACCAACAATGGCGACGTGGGCAATGCCCACAGTGAGTACATCGGGCCATTGGCCGAACAAGGGCTTCCAGGTGCATTGCTGGTGATCCTCTTCCTCTTTATTATGTCGAGGACAGCAGTACAAGTGATCTACCGTTCAGAAGGCAGTCAAAGGCTTTTTGCAACGGCTTTATTCATGGGCTTAATTACCTATTTTACCCATGGCTTCTTGAACAACTTCTTGGACATGGACAAATGTGCCGTGCCCGTTTGGGGATTCTGTGCCGCCTTGGTGATGATGGACCTCGGCCGTGTACGTTGGGAAGACAACAGTGAAAAAAGACCCCTAGAGAATTAGAGGTCCAATGCCTTTAAGACCTGCGCAGTGGGCGCTTTGGTTTCTACCTTCGTAAAGACGGCTGCAATCTTGCCCGCTTCGTCAATCACAAAGGTTTCGCGGTGAATACCGTCATACTCGCGGCCCATAAATTTTTTCTTGCCCCACACACCAAAGGCTTCAATCACTTTCCGCTCAGTATCAGCAATGAGGGGGAAAGGCAAGTCAAATTTCTCAGCAAATTTCTTGTGTGATTTCTCATCATCTGCACTCACTCCGATTACTTGAATTCCCTTGCTGAGTAAGTCATTGTGATTATCGCGGAAGTCGCAGGCTTCAGCTGTACATCCAGGGGTATTGTCTTTCGGATAGAAATACACTACCACTTTCTTTCCTTGGTAATTGGCCAATGAAATGTTTTGACCATGTTGGTCAACACCTTCAAAAGATGGGGCGCTATCGCCTACTTGCAAATGGGTCATGGTTGAAGCTTTAGCCATTTATACGGGGAAGAAAGGAAAAGGTTTTCTCTAGAAAAAATTTTGTGGCTCCTTGCTTCCTGTTAACTTTAGGCAAGTCTATGAAAGCACGGCCTTATTTACTCTCTTATTCCCTTTTTGTTTTGGCTTGGTGGGCCTGGAATAGCTCTGGCTGGCTCACCTTCTTGCCTTTGGCCTATGCCTTTTTGTTGATTCCTTTGGTAGAGCTCATTGGCAAGCCAGACAAGCACAATGGGTCTGAAGAAGAACAGGCTGCCCGCTTGGCAGATAAGCGTTATGATCAATTGCTGTATGCGGTAGTGCCTTTGCATCTGGGCTCCATGGCTTTCTTTCTTTACCGCTTAGCCAGCGCGCCTACAGTGGATGATTTTACTTGGTGGGGATGGGTAAGTGCGATGGGAATCTTGAATGGTGTTTTCGGCATCAATGTGGCACATGAA
>CAZDPF010000284.1:0-1797 GCA_964507215.1 uncultured Chryseobacterium sp.
CTATTCCACCCAGTCGGCAATGAAAAGATTGGTGGCGCGTGTGCCGCCATTCTCGCGATTGGAGGCAAACACCAGCTTCTTTCCATCAGGAGAAAACATAGGGAATGCATCAAACTGCTGGTCATAGGTAATTTGCTCCAAGCCGCTGCCATCCAGATTGATCATGTACAAATGGAAGGGAAATCCACGCGGACTGGCGTGATTGCTGCTGAAAATAATCTTCTCTCCACTGGGATGAAAAAAAGGTGCCCAGTTGGCTTGTCCGAGTTGGGTAATCTTTCGCAACCCACTGCCATCGGCATTGCAGACGTACAACTCCATATTGGTGGGTTTTACCAATCCTTGTGCGAGCAACGATTTGTATTCAGCCATCTCTTCTTCCGTTTGCGGTCTGCTGGCTCTGAAAACAATCTTCTCCCCATCTGGTGAGAAAAAGGCCCCGCCGTCATACCCTAGTTCATCTGTAATCTGCACCACATCGCTGCCATCCAAATTGCAGGTATACAATTCTAAATCACCGCTACGCGTGCTGGTAAACACCATGCGATCGCCCTTCGGAGAAACTGTAGGCTCAGCATCATAGCCGGGAGTGTCAGTGAGTTGGGCCTTGATATTGCCCTCCAGATCAGCAATAAAAATGTCGAATTCAGGGTAGATGGGCCATACATAGGCGCCATCTTCACGTGGCTGTGGAACAGGCGGACAAACCTCATGTTGCAAATGCGTGCTGGAATAGACAATGAGGCTGTCGCCGGGCAAGAAATAAGAACAGGTGGTACGGCCTTTACCAGTGCTTACCATTTTTGGTCGGTGGGCATTCAAATCGTCTTGCGCCCAGTTGAAATAGAAAATCTGGTCGCACTCCAATCCCCATTCAGGATTCTTTACCTGGCAAACCAATTGGGTGCCGTCAAAGCTGAAATAGGCTTCGGCATTGTCGCCTCCAAAGGTGAGCTGCTTGATGTTGGCCAAGTGCTTCTCTTGCGGGTAGTGCAACATGCTCTCATAGGTTTTTCCGCCCCAGTCTTCAGAGGCATGTGAATGCGCAGCGCTGCTGTCTGTTTGGCCTTCTGAATGAGAAGAGACATTGTTGTTTTGACAGGCAAGGGCCAGAACCAAGAGAGAGGCGAGGGAAAGCACTCGGATCACGTGTACAGATTTTGTGGTGAATGAAGCGGCAAAGATAGGGGCGAGCGCCCGCGCAACCTCATGAAAAACCGAGTAAAACAGAGTAGGCTGCGGGTCCTTCGTGAAAGAGTAAATCAAGTATGCTCATATTGGGTTGGAAGGGCTGAAGTCTTCCACCTACGCGACCTTGGCGATAAGGCACTGACGGAAATAATGGCTCTTGCTTGGGGTGGATGCGTTGCCGAAAGTCATTTGGATAGTCTCTTTCAAAGCTTTCTGTGTAGGTTATGGGGGCTTCAATCTCCAACCATTGCGTACACATGGCTAAAATCTGCAGGTTCCACTCCCATAAGGTGTTGGGTCGATGGCCGAGATACAGCGAGGCGATTTCATCGCGAAAGGGAGCATAAAATCCGGCATTGGCATAAGCTGTTTCAATGGCCTTCCAATGTACCCGCCACCAGTCTTCTCGTGTACTCAGCTTGATCTGTTGAATGTGCTTCTCACTGCTTCTGTCCAACGGAATCACCAGCTCCTGAACACCGTGGGTGCTCAGAATTCTGCATCGGTTGCGGTAGCTCTGCTTTTGCAAGCTTTCATGGGCTTCGAGGCGTGCAGCGCCAGCTCGTATCCAAGCGGCAAACCAATCGATGGGGGGCCAATAAGCTA
>CAZDPF010000285.1:0-1780 GCA_964507215.1 uncultured Chryseobacterium sp.
AAGGTTCTCGCCATCAGCTGCTGGTCTTCCAACAGCTTCGAGGCCATGGTTTGAGACGCTATGGCTTCTAAATCTTTTGGATCTTCTTGCGAAAAATGCTGCAACTCGGTATTGGTGAAGAATATTACCACCAATAGGTGATTGTAATTCAGTCGCTTCAGTTCAGGCAATACGCGTTCTAGCGATTCAACACTCATAAAGTGCACATACAGCAGCAGAAGGCTTCGGTGCCTGATATGCTGAAATACATAGCTGTACAATGCTTCAAAATTGGCTTCGTCATAATCGGCCTCCACTTGATAGAGCTTGTCCATGATCATGGCCAATTGCTGATGCTTGCTTCCTGCCAAAAGGGTGTCTTTCACCTTTCCTGAAAAGGTAATCACTCCTGCTTGGTCTTGGTTTTTCAAGGCCACATTTAACAGCGCCAGCGCACTGTTCACTGAGTAATCCATCAAACTCAATCCGTCAAATGGCATCCGCATAATTCTACCTGTCAGCAGCAAGGCATATACAGATTGCGATTTCTCATCAATAAAGCTGTTCACCATCCACTTCCCTGCACGGGCACTGGCCTTCCCATTGATGGTGCGCGGGTCATCGCCCTGGGCATATTGCCTGATGTGACTGAACTCATAGCCATGTCCGAGCCGGCGTGTGCGCCGAATGCCCAAAAAGGCATGTTGGCTTTGGAAAACCAGGGCTTCAAAACGCTGCATCTGCAGGAAGGATGGAAAGACTTTGATGGCCGCCTCTAAAGCACCAAACGCCTTCTTCCATTGTACCAATCCCCATTGACTATGGGCCAAAACCTGTACTCTTCCAAAGGTGTAAAGCCCTCGTCTTCTCGGCTTGAGGGTGTAAGTAAGCCTTTCCTTCTCACCGCTTTTAGCCTGCACATGAAGCACGAAATTGCGCAACTGAAATTCGATGGGAATCTCATCATAAATCGACAAGTAGATGCTGCGTTGCCCTTGGTAGTCTATTTCAAGCGCTACCTGATTTTCATCGTGCAGAGAGAAGTGCTGGGGAAGATGTCGCTCTACTTGCAGTTGTTGCATAGCCCTTTGTAAGCGGAATGCATCCAATAAACCAGCGATGCCCACTATGGTAAGCCATCCAAATGCTGCATATTCAAAGACATGCAGCCATTCGCTGAGGGCGAATAGTACTACCGATACTCCCCAGAGGTAGAAGAAACGCGGACGAATATGAAGGGGGAAGGCACTCATCTAGCGTGGCACCTCCACCATTTCAATGAGATGCTTGACTACATCGTCTGATTCAAAACCTTCCATTTCGGCACCTGCATTCAGAATTATTCGATGCTTCAAAACAGGACCGCAAGCCCGCTGAACGTCGTCAGGTGTCACAAATTTTCGTCCGGCCAAGGCAGCAAAGGCTTTACTGGCTCGTAACAAAGCGAGGCTTGCCCGAGGAGAAGCGCCCATATACACATGTGGATGCGTTCTGGATGCCTGCACCAAATCGGCGATATAGCCCATAATCTGTTGCTCTACATGTATTTGCTGAATTTCTTCGGAACAAGCCTGAAGATCATTCGGTCCAGCAGCCACTTGTACCTGTTCTACCAATTGCTCGCGTTTGTTGTGGTGAAAGCGCTCGAGAATGGCGGCTTCTTCTTCTCGGGTAGGATAGGGAACCAATACTTTGAAGAGAAAACGGTCTAGCTGGGCCTCAGGCAAGCGGTAAGTTCCTTCTTGGTCTATTGGGTTTTGCGTGCCGATGACCAAAAAGGGTGGGGGCAATGTATGGGAGT
>CAZDPF010000286.1:0-1776 GCA_964507215.1 uncultured Chryseobacterium sp.
GGAACACCTTTTGCGCTTGAGGGCAGCGTTGGAAAACCTCAAACATCAACTCTAATAAATGAAGAACAAAGGCTGGCTGATCGGCATTGGTGTACTCTTGCTGATTGGTTTATTCTTGATGAACACCTACAACGGTCTGGTGGGCAAAGATGAGAACATCAATGGTCAATGGGCCCAGGTAGAAGCGGCTTATCAAAGGCGGGCAGACCTCATCCCCAACTTGGTGAATACCGTAAAAGGCTATGCCGATTTTGAACAAGAAACGCTGACCCAAGTGATTGAAGCCCGTAGCAAGGCCACTTCCATTCAAGTGAATGCAGACGATCTGTCACCCGAAGCCATCGGGCGATTTCAACAAGCCCAAGAAGGATTGAGTGGTGCGCTTTCCAGACTATTGGTGTCAATCGAGCGCTATCCCGATCTCAAGGCCAATCAAAATTTCCGCGATTTACAGGCCGAGCTCACCAATACAGAAAACAAAATTGCCTTTGAGCGAAATAAGTTTAACAAAGCCGTTCAAGAATTCAATGGCAAGATTAGACGCTTCCCAACAGTGATTTTAGCGGGCATGTTAGGCTTTGAAAAACATGGATATTTTGAATCTGTAGAAGGTGCTGAAAAGGCTCCTGAAGTACAGTTTTAATGGGAATATCTGAACGTTTTTTCGATCCGGATGCCGAGCAACGCATTGTAGCAGCTATTGCAGAAGCTGAACGAAAAACTTCCGGGGAAATACGCGTACACCTCGAGCGAAGCGGTCAATCTAAAGACCCTCTCAAGCGCGCTTGGAAGGTTTTTCAAGAACTCGGGATGCACAAAACTGCGCAACGCAATGGCGTGCTTTTCTACTTGGCCACCGAAGACCACCTTTTCAGCATCTTGGGCGATGAAGGCATCCACCAAGCCGTACCAGAGCATTTTTGGGAGTCAGTGCGCGACAAAGTACAGCAGCACTTTCGTGAGGGGCATTTTGAAGAAGGACTCATTGCTGGCATTCAGTTGGCTGGCAAAAAGCTGGCGGAATATTTTCCCATACAAGCAGACGATCAAAACGAATTAAGCAATCAGATCAGTGAGTCGTAGTCTTTTCATCACCTTCTTGGCCTTACTGATTCACGGATTTGCAACCGCACAAGAAATTCCGCCAAGACCGAGTCCGCCGCGTTTGGTGAACGACTTGGCCGATGTGCTGAGTGCCGCTGAAGAGCAACAAATTGAGCAGGACTTAATCGATTTTGACGACAGCACTTCTACCCAAATAGTGGTGCTCACCGTGGCGTCTACCCAAGGAAATGATATCATATTATATGGTGCCGAAGTGGGTGAAGCCTGGGGCGTTGGCCAGAAAGGCAAAGACAATGGCATTGTGCTGGTGATGGCGGTGGAAGACCGCAAAGTGGGTATTTCCGTGGGCTATGGCATTGAAGAATTTCAGAATGCGGCCTATACCCAGCGAATTATTGATGAATTGATTTTGCCGCAATTCAAGTCTGGCGATTATTTCGGAGGGATTGCGAACGGATTGGCCGGTATTGTAAGCGTGTTGTCAGGGAAATTTGAGAACGAACATCCACGTAGCCAAAATGACGGTGCCAAGGAAACCGCGTTTATCATTTTTCTGGTTATTCTCTTTTTTGTGTTGTTGAGTCTTCGCCGCGGAGGTCGTGGAGGCAACCGAGGAGGAGGATTGGGCTCTTTTGCCACCGGCTATTGGCTGGGGTCTATGGGAAGTTCATCGTTTAGAGGTGGAGGAGGATTTGGAGGTGGCTTCGGCGG
>CAZDPF010000287.1:0-1775 GCA_964507215.1 uncultured Chryseobacterium sp.
ATCTTTCCCAAACCTATTTCAGGGACGGACATTATAACCTGTAGTGCTCTTCTTGGTATTCATTGGGCGACATACCGTAGGCCTTCTTGAACAGCTTGTTGAAATTCTTTCGGTCGCGCATACCTACCGCATACATCACCTCTTTAAGCGTGGCGTACTTGCGACTTTCCAGATATTCTTTGGCTTTGGCCAAGCGTGCATTGCGTATAAATTCTGCCGGACTCATTCCCAAGTATTGGTCAATTTTATTGTAAAGGGTACGCTCAGAAACGTGCATATCAAATGCGAGATCAGCTCTTTTGTAATCAGAACGACTTAGATTTTGGTCCACTACGCTTTCCAAGGTGCGAATCCACTGTTCGTCGTAA
This sequence comes from uncultured Chryseobacterium sp., assembly GCA_964507215.1. GTDB lineage: Bacteria > Bacteroidota > Bacteroidia > Flavobacteriales > Schleiferiaceae > RFXV01. The sequence continues at coordinate 369 of CAZDPF010000287.1, forward strand.
CTCAAGCTGGTCTGTTCTTCTGCCGCATTGTGGTTTGGTACTGCTTTACTTGGGGAAGGCTGCTGCTGCAATAAATTTTTTACCTGTAGAAGCAATTCTTGAAGGTTGAAAGGTTTAGATATAAATACCGTAGCCCCTAGTCGCAGAGCCTTGAGACGGTCTTCCTCTTCGTACAAAGCCGTAAGTATGATGAAGGGCATGTTGCGCAAGCGGTCATCTTGCCGCACATTGGTAAGCAAATCAAAACCGTCTTTTTCAGGCATTAAAACATCGCTGATTACCAAGGCAATGGAGGTCTGGGCTTGAAGAATAGTCCAGGCTTCTGCTCCGTTTGAAGCCCATAGGGTGTGATAAGCAACAGAGAGGCTTTCGCAGAGTATTTGTGCCTCCGCTTCATGGTCTTCTACTATGAGAACGCTAAGTTGCTCCGCGCCAAGGGGCTGCTTCAATAGAGGCGTGGCCTCGGGTGTTGGGGTTTCCTCAGTTGTTGCTTTGCTTCTATCGATGGGCAGTTGGAGGGTAAAGCAACTGCCTTTTCCGTTTTCACTATCCAGGGCAATACTTCCGCCAAGCCACTCTACATACTTTTTACTGAGTCCCAAGCCCACTCCATACCCCTCCACTGCCGTTTTTCCTTGTTGGAAAAAATCAAATATTCGAGCTTGTTCATCAGCCGGAATACCAGGACCCGTATCGCGAATGGCTATGCTTAAAAATTGTTCACTGAGTTCGGCCTTGAGGTGAACGCTTCCCCTTTCTGGGGTAAACTTGAATGCATTGTGAAGCAGATTGCCTACAATGCGCTCTGCTTTCTCGAGATCAATAACAATAGTTGATGGCCCATTGGCGTGCCATTCTGTGGTAAAATACAGTGCTTTCTTCTCTGCCAAGGGACTGAGCTGATGGATGGCATTTTGCAGAAAATCAGGGAAAACCACTTTCTTCTCCACCAAATATGGAGGGGAAGTCAGCATCTTCGAGAGCTGCATAAGCTCGTCAAGCATACCATTTAAGTGCCCAACTTGCTGCTGTAAGATTTGTGCATAAGAAGAAATCTGTTCATGGGATTGTATTTCGCTGGTGAGTTGTTGAATTAAATGAAGGGGGCGGCGCATTTCATGACTAAGGCCACTGAATAATTGATTCTTGGTGATATGCAGTTGCTGAAGCCTTTGATGCTTTTCGAGACAAACAGTAGCGTGTAGGTCTTGTACACGGCTATTGCGCAAATGGGCGCCCAACTGTTTTTGGGCCAGGCGATAAAGCATCCATATAGACAGCAAGACCGCACCCGCCCAAACCAGAAGTACCCATTGCCAAAAAGCCAAAGCGGCAGGTGGCGATGCATTGCCATTTGCGAAAAACACGCTATTGGCCTCGGCGCTTGGAAGGCCCACCATGTTCAGA
>CAZDPF010000288.1:0-1775 GCA_964507215.1 uncultured Chryseobacterium sp.
TCAGATGTTGAGGCAGGATGTATCAAAATAGAGAAATCATTGCGCTGAGCCTTCATTGCCATTCGTGCATTTTCACGAACTTCGGACACTTACAATAGCAACCCCAATGGCCCTCCATTCTCCGGAAGAATATTCAAAAGCACTGATAGATACCCTACAACGCCTTCACTTTCCAGCGGTAGAACAACTGGCTGAAGCTTTTTTGCAAGCAAGAGAGAAAGGACAACGAATTTTCACCTTCGGGAATGGAGGCAGCGGAGCCACTGCTTCTCATGCTGCAGGTGATTTCCTCAAAGGGGCTTCTTATGGCCTCGACAAGCGTTTTCGGATGATTTGTTTGAACGACAATCTTCCGGCACTCATGGCCATTGCCAATGATATTGGGTACGAAGACATCTTTGTAGAGCCCATGAAGAACTTCCTCGAAGCAGGCGATATGGCCATTGGTATTTCTGGAAGTGGCAACAGTGAGAACGTGGTACGGGCGATGCAATACGCCAAAGACCACGGTGCATTTACCGTGGCGATGTGTGGTTTTAAAGGAGGGAAAATCAAAGAAATGGCCGATCTGGTCATTCATGCCGATGTAATGGACATGGAGGTGACCGAAGACGTGCACATGGCGGTTTTCAATATGGTGAAGAAGGTGTGCATGCAGCGCACCATGGGCGATGCACCGAGTATGGGAGAAGTGTATGATCAGCGATTGCGCTGATTACAGCCATTTCCTGCGTTTGAAATAGTACAGCGTAAACACAGAAGAAATCACCATCAATAAGAGGGCAAAAGGATAGCCCCATTTCTCTGTGAGTTCAGGCATGTACTTGAAGTTCATTCCGTACAAGCTGGCAATCAAGGTGGGCGGCATAAAGACCACCGTTACCACCGTAAATATCTTGATGACCTTGCTTTGCTCGGTATCCAAAAGTCCGAGGAAGGTATTCTGCAAATACTCCAATCGCGCAAAGTTGAATTGGGTATGCTCGAGCAGCGATCCCACGTCTTTGATCATCACCCGCATCTTTGAGTAGTCGTCATCCGGAAACAATCGGCTTTTCAGAATACTGGAAATAATGCGCTGTTTGTCTACAATACTCACCCTAATCAACATGGTTACCTCTTGGAGGTGGTTGATGCGGATAAGCATATCATCATCTAGATTTCGCTCTACCGTTAGTTCTTTGCTCAACTCCGCAATATCTCGGGCGATGGCTTCTAGAAAGTCGGCATCAAAGTCGATGCGCGTTTCAAATATCCAAATGAGGGTTTCGTAGCTGGTGTGAATGCGTGCCTGGTGCGGACGAATTCTTCGGTGGGCATCATCGAAGGTTTTGAGTTCTACGTTCCGCTGGGTGATCAAGAAGTTATCGCGCAAGATGAAAGAAACGGGCTCATTGCCATAGCGTTCTTTGTTTCTTACCAGGAAGTTAGAGTTGATATTGATCTCTGTACCTGACTCAGAATAGCGCGAACTCGACTCAATCTCTTCTGCTTCTTGACGGGTGAAGAGTTCGATGTTGAATTTCGACTCCACCAGTTCTTGTTCTTCCTGGGTGGCGTACAACAGATCTAACCACATAATAGATTCTGCCTCTATGCGACGCAGTTCATCGAGATCGCGCGTAGCCTCGATTTTCCCATTATTGATGTAGTGGCAGTGCAGCACGGGCCAAAAGTAACAAGGTCAAAGTTGGTGAACACTATAAAAGCAGGAAACTGGCTGTTATACTTTTCGCCGCCTTGCAGTTGGCGCTTTCCCCGGTGGGGGTAGCCAA
>CAZDPF010000289.1:0-1772 GCA_964507215.1 uncultured Chryseobacterium sp.
TTCTCGCTTCTCGTTTCTGTGAATAAACCGAACCTACATCTCCACACAATAAAACACGTGACCCAGACGGCCGGTGAGTAGATCATTACCATGGGCAGACTTAAGCGCTTGTAAGGCAAGTTTCGCTATAATTCCCAACCCCTGGCAGGGCGTTTCAGATTACTTCTTCCTACTGGCTTCATTTCCTAGTGTTTTCGATATATCGAATGCTCATGTTTAGGGAATGTTAAGTAGTTATTCTGATAGAACTAGTGCAACAAAAGGTGGAAATAATTTGTACGAATTAGAAGATTTGAACTTATTTTCGGCTCAATCAAACTATTCGAGATGAAACGCATAGTAGTAAATGTTTTCCTCCTCTTTACGGCCTTGTTCAATACTGTGTTAGGTCAGAACGAAGATGTAATAGCCAAGATCGTATGGTCAGATCCGCTTGAGAATGAGATTGTCAGTATAATTAAATCAGATACTGACTTTGTTTATTATACGACGGGTATTCATTGGGTGAAAAACAAGAAGCACATCATTGTGGGTAGATTAGATGCGAAGACTTTAAAAAGTGACCTACGCGAAGATATTCCCATTTTAAAGCTCAATGGAGGTGAACCATATCCGATTGGATATAAAGTAAGAAACGGAGAGGTCTTTGGCTATTTTACCTACTACGATAAGAAAGAGAATCAGCATGTACTTCTGGTGAGGAGAATTCTTGGAGAGCAAGGTGTGGATAAAGATTACAAGGTAGTCACCAAGTTCAATAGTGATGATGAAACGGAAGGTGGTTTGATCGCCAAGTGGTCGGATAATGATTCCTTATTCCTTGTTTTGATTGATCCACCTCGTGAAGAAAAGTACAGTGAGGAAAAAGTAATTGCTGCGGTATTCAATTCGAATCATGAGTTGCAGTATGAGGTAGAAATAGAGTTGCAGTTTTCAGATAAGTATTTCGAAATCCAAGATTTTGAATTGACGAATGAGGGCAATATGATGCTTTTGGGATATAAGACTCCTAACAAGAAGAAAGGCGAGAAGAAAGAATCTGGAAAACCCAATAGGACCTATTTCCTTTATGTGTACGATAAGGTTAGTGAGAAGCTCTTAGAGTATAATTTGGGTCTTGAAGACAAATTTGTGAATACCATCAACTTACTTGTTGATTTGGGTAATAATAAGGCTGCAATTAGCGGTTTGTATGGAGAATCTATTCTCAATTGGGTAGGAGGGAGCTTTGGTATAAGTATAGACCTATCAAATATGGAGGTGGGCAATCCAAACTTTGTTCCTTTTGAGAAGGAACTCTTGAAGCAAAGCGCAGCAGGGAATAAGTTTCTGATAAATTCGATTGAAAAAGGAAAAGTTACGGAGATAGGTTATGCAGAATTTGTCTTGAGGCATATGATTCGCAAAGAGAATGGTGGCTATCTGGTGGTATATGAGAATGCCGTAGTGCGAGATATAGGTTCCGGTGGAAGTACTACCTTTAATTATTCAACCGATGAACTGTTGATACAGAATTACAACGCCCAGGGTGAATTGATTTGGAATGCCGTATTGCCAAAAAGTCAGTCTGAACTTCAAGGTAAGCACCGTTATCTTGGTTATATGTTATTAGTGGATAAAAATCGGATTCACTTTCTGTTCAATGATCATAAAAAGAATGAAGTAATGTGGGGCGATGATGTCAAACGGATTTATGAAATGATTAGTGCAAAGAAGGCGGTCTTGGCAATGGCCAGTCTCAATGAAGATGGTAGTTGGGAGCGAAATGTTTT
>CAZDPF010000290.1:0-1768 GCA_964507215.1 uncultured Chryseobacterium sp.
ACAAAACACAACGAAAAGTGGTCTCATTTCTCGCTTCTCGTTTCTCGCTTCTATTTATGCTTTCTACGGGTCAACAGGCAAGGCCACCTATTTTATGCTATTGTGCTTTATTGGATAACAATTCTGATAGAACAGCTATGCCTTCTACCAATAAATATCCGTCGACCCCCTAAATGGCTTAACTTACCCTTTATGTACGAAGAAAAACACCTCCACCACCTGTTGTCTCTTTTCAAGGTTGAACCTGGTCAAGGCATCCACCTTCAAGATTTTGCTACTTCATGGGAGGGTACCGAGCAGATGCATCATTTGGGCAGCGGAGGACTCTTTCTTATTAAAAGGCTAGAATATTCCTTTGCAGATAGCCCCATTCCAGGATGATTGTCTGTGCTTACTATATATAATTCAATTTGGTCTTGATAATGCTTTGACTCGTTGTATAATGGTATTATCTTGTCTATTAAAAAGTTTTCATAGTAAATCGTATAGAAATAAAAAACTTGAATTGGTTTTATTGATTCCGACTCAATGCCAATAATATTTGACCGCAATTCTTCTAGAGAAAGAGTGGCCGACACCCATTTATCTTCTTTCATTGAAGCTTTGTGTACAAACTCAATAAAACCTGGAAAATGGGCATTGCAAATATGCTCATCCAATATTCTCCCATCCTTGTAAACCATAACCGTTGGTTGGTAAAACCTTGTTAAGTGTAAAAGAGAAGTGTCAATGCGTAGTACTGGAATATTGAGCTTTATAGTTTCAAAGAATTCTTGAATTGAATCATTACTAACCACTTCACTTGTATTGAAAGAATTGAGATCCTTGTCAGTCAAGTAGGGCAGAAATTCAGCGCCGTCATCATTATTTCTCATTACTCTGGTGCATCCAAAAAATACAATTTGTAGCAGGGCTAAATATATGATTATCGGTTTCATATGGAATGTTTGAAGGGTAGGCCATTGGGCCTACCCTGTTACTTTTCAGAGTTGAATTACCACGCGGTCAATATCTTCAAAAATCACTGCATAATCGCCTGCTAAAATCTCAGTTCCATTGGTTAACGACAAAGCACTACAGATTTCATCAGGCAATGTTATTGTTTCACCAAATTCCAGAACCCCATCTGCCAAGGAGACGTCATAATTCTCTTGCCCAATTTCATTTTTATTCATGCCAAGAAGTATTTCATTTTCTACAATTCCCAACTGTGCCGGAAAATAATCATCTGATGATCCGCTATTATTGCCGCTAACTGAGATTTCGCAGACACCCCAAGAAATACATTCGAAATATACCCACTCACCATTTGGGTTCTGCCGAACATCGTTATGACCGAATCTTACATCTACCTCAATTGTCACAGCATTCATGAGCTTATCCCACCAACTTTCATCATCTTTCTGGAAGATATCCCTAGAACTCGCCTGCTCCATTTGTTGATAACCTTCTTTCTGACATGCCATTGAGAGCAGCAATGGCAAGATCAATGATAACTTTTTCATGTTCTCTACTTTGTTTCCTACTCTATGCACAATGCTCGCTGTTCGGTAACGCGATTCTTATAATTCTTATGGCCATATCCTTACAAGATTCGTCAAATCAAAAAAAAATAAACTGATATCCAAATGAGTAAATGTTAAAATTACACGCTTGTGTCCTCACCCAACGCTATACTGAATTTCATTACATTGTCTCATCAGCGCTCCATAGATGTACGAAGAAAAACACCTCCACCACCTGTTGTCTCGTTTCAAGGTTGAACCTG
>CAZDPF010000291.1:0-1768 GCA_964507215.1 uncultured Chryseobacterium sp.
GCTCCCCATTGGCTTGATTGCTTTAGTCTTCTTCTCCCTGCTGTAAGCGGTCAATATCCCGTCTTTCCTTCTTGGTGGGCCTTCCTGTTCCACGTTGACGCTGAATAGACCGCATCAGTTGCAGAAACTCGGCCTTTTCCACCTCTTCCGGACGGGTCTCATTCAGTAGGTAATTTTCAACCAATGAAGCACTTAGCCGAGAAGGCGGTATCGCTAGGATACGATAGCTGTTTTCCACACCGGTTTTTCGCAATCCTATCAAATCTCCAATCTTCACTGCCCGTGAAGGCTTACAGATTTCACCATTGACCGATACTGCCTCTTTTTTAATCCACTCTGCCGCTAAGCTGCGTGTCTTGGCCAATCGAACACACCAAAGGAACTTGTCAATTCTCAAGGTGCTGGAGCCATTGGAATAAAGAGATGGGTGAATTCCCATTTCAAATGGAGTCCATCTTCTTTTACCTCAAAAAGCATTTGTTCCTGCAAATCAGAGAGGGGAGAGGTAACGCATTCTACCACCAATACATCTTTTCCAGAATCATAGCTATAGGCTCCCCATGCATCATCTTGGGCATTGAAGTGTACCTTCCAAGTGGTCTCGCCAGGAGTGGTCAATAGGCCATAACTGCCTGCGGGAAGCGCTTGATTGGCAATGAGCATATCAGCAGATAATGCAATACGGGTGTTTTCATTGGCTCCTGTTCTCCAGATTGTACCATAGGGAACCAACTCCCCAAATACTTTTCGGCCTTTTACCGAAGGCGCTCCATATTGCACTTCAATGGATGTTCCCGCTATAGTGCCTTTTGCGTTCATAGGTGGACTGGCTCTTTTCTCGGTAGAACAAGAAAGAATGAGCAGGAAAGCCAAAGCGGAGAGAAGAAGTTTTTGCATATCCGAATTTAGAATTCGAATGCAAGTATTGTTTACAATATAAACAAGTCTATATTTGCAATGTGTTCAACCCTTAAACTTTAACGCATGAACCAAAAACAACAAATCGATACCATTCAGCAGATGCTTGAGCGCACCAGGCACAGGGTACATCGAGACAGTGTGTATTATTTATTGTGGGGATGGTTGGTCTTTGCCGCCACCGCGATTCAGTATGTTTTGCTCACCCAATTGGAATGGAGCAATTACCATTGGATTACATGGCCCATCCTCATGCCGATAGGCGCACTATGGAGTATGCTGATTGGCCGAAAGATGGAGAAGCTGGCCGGACATACCACTTTGTTAGATCGAGTGATGGGCTATTTGTGGGGCGGTATGGTGATGGGTATTTTGTTCTCTATCTTGATGAGCAGTCGTTTAGGATGGAGCAATAGTTATATTTTGATCATGTTGTTTTATGCTATAGGTACTTTTATCTCCGGTCGAATTCTGCGTTTCCGCCCATTGATTTACGGTGGCCTCTTTTCGCTCTTGCTCATTTTGAGCGTATTGGTCTTCCCAGCTTTACTGGCCAGTTTCCAGCAGAACTTGATCATTCTGGCGTTGAGCATAGTAGCCACCTACTTAATTCCCGGCTACTTGTTGCGCGCGAACAAGGAAGCCTATGTTTAAAGAGCTAGACCCTTTATTTCAGAATCAGCTGAGGTTGCAGATCATGAGTTTGCTCATGGGCGTAGAGACCGCCGATTTCAATTTTTTGTTGGATGAAACCGGAGCCACCAGAGGCAACTTAAGCGTGCAGATTACCAAGCTCAAAGAGGCCGGATATCTACAAGTTGAAAAAAGCTTTAAAGGCAACTATCCGAGT
>CAZDPF010000292.1:0-1758 GCA_964507215.1 uncultured Chryseobacterium sp.
TACCCTACCGATCCCTCTAAGCTTACTGCCAACAACTTCTGGGCTTCCACGGCGAATTCCATCGGCAGTTGGCTCAGCACATCCTTGCAGTAACCATTCACAATCAGCGCAATGGCTTCTTCTGTACCAATACCTCTTTGGTTGCAATAGAACAACTGGTCTTCGCCAATTTTAGAAGTAGTAGCCTCGTGTTCTACTTGGGCCGTTTTATTGTCAATTTCGATGTACGGGAAGGTATGAGAGCCGCAAGCATCGCCCATGAGTAGGGAGTCGCACTGACTGAAATTGCGGGCATTGTGGGCACGAGGGCCCATCTTCACCAATCCGCGGTAGCTGCCATTGCTCTTTCCGGCGCAAATGCCTTTGCTCACAATGGTGCTACGGGTATTTCTTCCGAGGTGGATCATCTTGGTACCTGTATCGGCTTGCTGCATATTATTGGTAACGGCCACCGAATAAAACTCGCCAATAGAGTTATCGCCTTTGAGGATGCAGGAAGGATACTTCCAGGTGATGGCCGAACCGGTTTCCACTTGGGTCCAACTAATTTTTGCATCACGCTCACAGAGACCGCGCTTGGTCACAAAATTGAAAACCCCGCCTTTTCCGTCTACATCACCCGGATACCAATTCTGAACGGTGCTGTACTTGATTTCGGCACCTTCTAGGGCAATCAGCTCAACCACTGCTGCGTGCAATTGGTTTTCATCGCGCATGGGAGCCGTGCAGCCTTCTAAATAGCTTACATAAGAACCTTCATCTGCAATGACCAAGGTGCGTTCAAACTGCCCCGTGCCCGATTCATTGATCCGGAAATAGGTACTCAATTCCATGGGGCAGCGCACCCCTTTGGGGATGTAACAAAATGAGCCATCAGTAAAAACTGCAGAATTGAGCGCCGCATAGAAATTATCGGTCTTAGGCACTACGGTACCCAAGTACTTCTTCACCAATTCTGGGTGTTCGAGCACCGCTTCTGACATAGAGCAAAAGATGATGCCGAGCTCAGCCAGTGTTTTCTTAAAAGTGGTTTTCACACTCACAGAATCCACCACCACATCCATGGCCACACCGCTCAAGCGCTTCTGTTCATCTAGGCTAATGCCCAGCTTTTCAAAAGTTTTCAGCAACTCAGGATCTACCTCATCGAGGCTGTTGAGTTGTTTCTTGGGTTTTGGGGCCGCGTAATAAGATATGGCGTTGAAATCGGGTTTGGTGTAGTGGATGTTGGCCCATTCAGGTTCTTGCATCTGCAGCCATTTGTGGTAGCTGTCTAAACGCCATTCCGTCATCCACTCCGGCTCATTCTTCTTGGCCGAAATAAAACGAATGATTTCTTCACTGATGCCGTTGGGCGCTTTGTCGGATTCAATATTGGTGGTGAAACCATATTTATACTCCGATCGGGTTACTTTTTCAAGAATTTCCATGAGGGCTGTTTGGAAACGTCAGACTGCGAAGCTCTCGCCACATCCACAAGTGCGTGTGGCATTGGGATTCACAAATTGAAAACCCTTGCCGTTCAATCCACTTGAATACTCCAATGTGGTTCCTACCAAATAGAAGAAGCTCTTCTTGTCAACTACCAGCTTAACTGCTCCTTCTTCAAAAAGTTTATCGCCTTCTCGTTCTTCACCATCAAAATCGAGTTTGTAGGAAAGGCCAGAGCATCCGCCACTTTCCACACCCACCCGAACAAAAGTCTTAGAAGGATCTTTGCCGTCTTGCGCCATTAAACGCAGCAATTGTTCCCTCGCC
>CAZDPF010000293.1:0-1757 GCA_964507215.1 uncultured Chryseobacterium sp.
GGTATTCCAACCATGGGTTCAAAAGATTCCACTAAAGCAGCATTTGCTGCTGGTCTCATTGATGAGGGCGTTATTTGGATGGAGATGATTAACAGCCGAAACCTCAGCTCCCACACTTACAATGAAGAAACCGCCAATGATATTTTTTTGGCCATTGTAGCGCAGTACTATCCCGCCTTGAAAAAAATGCGGGACGATATGCAATCTCGTCTACCCGTTTTTTGATATGTCGCTCAGTCAGTCTTATGCATCAACCGGTCTAGACATCTCCTCGCTTGCTCTGCTTGAGGGGGTGTTTGGAAAGTATTCTGCCATTGAGCAGGTGATACTTTATGGTTCTAGGGCCAAAGGCACCCAGCGCATAGGCTCTGATATTGATTTATGCTTGGTGGGGCCTTCTATTGATCTTTCAATCCTCTCTAGCATCCAGAACGATTTGGATGAACTCAATCTTCCCTATACCATTGATTGTAGTATTCATCACCGGATTACCAATACCAAACTTCTGGAACACATTCACCGGGTGGGGATTACAATTTATAGAGAGCGTCATCCATAAAGCGGCAGTTAATCGCAGCGCATGCTATTACATCCTTTTCACCCTCTTAAAAGGTGGTCTGTTCAAGGAAAAGCTGTAGCCAACGCTTGGGCTATTCGTTCAAGCGTACCGTGGTGGGTCATTCTTCCACTCTGATCGATGATGGCGTAAGACGGATAAACCCCTATTCCTTGCTTTTCTGCCCAAGAACTATCTCTCGCTACCCAAGCATCTGAACCAAAGGCACGCTCTACCTCGTGGATGCGATCTCTTACTTTCTCATCATAGCGTATGGGTTTTCGAATACTGATAAACTGAAGCCCTTTTGATTCATATTGCCCTCTCAGTTTTTCGAATTCAGGCATTTCCGCGTAGCAATTGGCGCAAGTGGAAAACCAAAACTCCACTACCCACACCTTTCCTTCTATGGGCAACATCCTTATCTGCCCTTGTTCATTCATAAATGATCCTTCAATTATCTTGGGTTCTTTGACTTTGGCCGACCAACGGTTGAAATCGATCTGTTGCAGCCAGGCCGGATAAAACCAAAAGTGTAATAAGAGGTAAACCATCATTGATGCGGGTAATAAGCCAAGAATTCGTGGCCATTTCGGAAGCCATATGAGGCTACTGGCAGAAACCAACAACACGATAAAGGAGGTGGGTAATGCTGCTTGAGTAGCCTCCATATCCAAACTATGTACGACCACCAAGGGCAATGCTTGTATGGCTAAAAATAGCCATGGGGTATACTTCCAGCTCTCGGTCACTTTCCAATGTTGCAAGGCCATTAAAGAAAGCGGGATGAGCAAGACAGACAATGCCCCTTTGAGCGGAAAACCCAAAGAACCTGACCATGAAATCAGGAGGAATAGAAAGGCAGCGGTTGAAATGACTACTATAATTTTTAAATTCTTCATTCTAAACAAAGCGTTTTACTGATAATTCCTACTCATTTATTCTACAATCTTACTCCATAAAAACCTATTTAATACCCTTGCCTCAAGCACTTTGTAGACTGTCTATTTGACGGTTAACAGGTAATGTCTTTAATTCAGTGAGCGAGCGGTTTGGATGCTGATCTCATTGATGAGGGCGTTTTTTGGATGGAGAAGATTAACAGCCAAGACAGCATCTAATGCCAAAAAATAAGGCGCAACTCGCGTTGCGCCTCTTGTAATTAAATCCTCCTTCGTTTAGGACCCACACGCCTCGCAGC
>CAZDPF010000294.1:0-1735 GCA_964507215.1 uncultured Chryseobacterium sp.
TATTTCTAATTCCTGGTTCCTGATTGGATGACTTCAAACTCACCCAACATTCCAAACCTTCCAAACCCCTAATCTTCTCAACCCTCAACATTGACAACCCATTTCAGGCATTGCCAAACTGTCTGGCTTCTGGCATCTGGCATCTGGCCTCTACAATTGACTCCTCCTCACACAAACAACAGCTCTTCTTCTACATGGGTGTTCTCCAAAAAGCGCAGGGTGTTCTGTAGATCGTAGTGAAAGATGCGGTCTTCTTCTACCGGGGGCACTTCGGCGCGGTAGCTGCTCAAAAAGGCCTCTAAAAAGCTCGAGGTCTTCCGGCCTGAAAGCCACAGGGCCTGCGAGGCGGTAAAGAGCTCAATGGCCAAAATCTGCTCTACATTGTCTATCAACTCCAACAGGCGGGTGGCCGCATTGGCGCCCATAGACACATGGTCTTCTTGGTTGTTGGAACTGGGAATAGAATCTGCCGAGGCCGGATGACACAGCATCTTGTTCTTGCTGGCGATGGACGCAGCGGTATACTGGGGGATCATAAGTCCGGAATGCAATCCGGCATTGGGACTAAGAAATGGCGGCAATCCCTGCTTGCCCGAGATCAGTTGAAAAATCCTGCGCTCTGATATATTTCCCCATTCCGAAATGGCCACGGCCAAATGATCTAAGGCCATGGCAATGGCCTGTCCGTGAAAATTGCCGCCGCTTAATATGGCCTCTCCAGGGAAAATGGTGGGATTGTCGGTCACCGAGTTGATCTCATTCTCCACCACGCTTTGCACATATTTCAGCACTTGATGACTGGCCCCATGTACCTGCGGGATGCAGCGGAACGAGTAGGCATCTTGTACTTGTTGCTTATTGGTATGATGGAAAGTGGGACTGTCTTCCAAAAAGCCACGGATTCGAGCGGCCACAACGGCCTGACCTTGTTGGTTGCGGATGAGATGCAATCGCTCGTCAAATGGCTCTGAACGGGCATCCATGGCATCGAGCGACAGGCTGGCGATGAGATCGGCCAAATACGAGAGTCTGTAAGCTTTTACCAGAGCCAAAGCGCCGCAAGCCGACATAAACTGGGTGCCGTTCAACAAGGCGAGACCTTCTTTGGCCTTGAGTTGGAAACCTTCGGGAATAATACCTTCCCAAGCCTGTGTGCTCAGGGCCTCTTCTTCACTGTCTACCCACAATTGCCCATCTCCCACCAGTGGCAAAAAGAGATGGGCCAAGGGGGCAAGGTCACCGGAAGCGCCTAAAGAACCAAACTGATAAACCACCGGCATTTTGCCTGAATTGTGCAAGGCCAAAATGGTCTCCACCGTTTGCAATCGCACACCGGAATACCCTTGCACCAGCGAATGCAATTTGAACCAAAGCATCAATTGACTGATCTCTGGCGGCATGGCATCGCCCATTCCCACCGCATGGGAGCGAATGAGATTCTCTTGCAGTTGACCGAGCGACTGCTGATCGATACGCGTATCGCATAGGGATCCGAAGCCGGTATTGATGCCATAAATGGCCTTCTCAGCATCATTGAGTTGTTCTTCTAGCCATTGTCGGCAGGCTTCTACGCGCTCTTTGGCCGATTCAGAAAGTTGAAGGGCAACGGGTTCGCGCAGCATGGCGGCCACTTCTTCTAGCCGGATGCGATGCTCAGGAACAATTTGCATGAACGATGGGGGTTTGGTGGCGGCAAGTTGCCAAAAAAGCTTGGAAGCTCAGAAGCCTGCCGGAC
>CAZDPF010000295.1:0-1695 GCA_964507215.1 uncultured Chryseobacterium sp.
TTTCGTGCCGAAACCTTAGGTAAGGGTAGAGTCCGAAATAGGTAAACACGGCAATAGCGCTGAATAAAATGGCCATCAAACGGATGGCATCAGGAATATCGGTCAGGCGCGTGACGAAGGTTTCTACCAATCCGGAATAGACCAATAGGGGAAGAATACCCATCATCAGGCGGATGCTTCTCCTCCCTGCAGCGCGCAAGCTGTCGATTCTGCTGAGATCACCCGGGAAGAGCAAGCCGGAGGCCAATTCAAAGGCAGCCCCTCCAGATAGTACAATGGCACTTATTTCAACTACGCCATGTTGCCAGATGGTGAGAAAAGACTCCCAAAAGAGTCCTTCGTGAATAAAGAATCCTTGAAAAACGCCCAACATCACCCCGTTGAAAATGAGGATTAACAAGGTGCCGATGCCAGCTGTAAAGCCCAGGGCATAGGTTGTAGCTGCGATGCGCGTATTGTTGAGCGTAATTCCGAAGAACATTTGGTCAACATTACCGTCTTTGTACACGCTCATCGGATCGCCATTGGCAATGTTTTCCTTGGTCATCTGTACGTACTGATCGCCCAGAATACTGCGCGCAAAGGCTTGATCTTCCAAAACACTCAGAAATCCGATCAACACAAAAAAGGAAAAAACTCCCAAGGAAAAGAGCAAGCGTTTCCTGCTGGTATAACTCACTTTCGGTAAGTCAACAGACCAGAAGTGCCACACGTTTTTAAGTCTAAATTGTCCGCTGCGCAGAAACTTCAATCCGAGCTCTTGCCCTAAACCATTCAAATAATTTCGAACAAAGCGATTGGGGTAGTGGGTGCGTGCGTAAGACAGATCGTCTAATACCTCCAAGTAAGCAGAAGTAAGTTGCTGCGGATCGCTGTCTTTGCGATCAATTTCTTTTTCAAAGGCTTGCCAGCGCTGATGTCGCTGCTGGATAAAACGACTTTCTTTCATTGAATTATTGAGCCTTCAAGAAAACAATTAGTTTTGAATTGTAGCATGAAAAAAATAGAACTTGAAGATAACCAAGGGGTGGTGTTGCAATATGCCACGGCCAATAGTGCAGAAAGACTGGCATCTTGGTTTCTTGATTATATATGTTTGGGCATTTTATTCTTTGTGTTGGCGATTTCACTTGGATTTATGGGTGCTTCTGAGGGCATTATTCTGGGTTTAACCATCACCTTATTTTTTACTTATTCATTGCTTTTGGAACGTCTCACCGGTGGTCGAAGTATTGGAAAGGCCATCATGGGTTTGCGGGTGGTGCGATTGGATGGGGAAGAGCTACAGTTTGACGATAGTTTTCAACGCTGGATAATGCGGCTCATCGATGGCTTTTTCAGTTTGAGTGCAATAGCCATTTTGAGCATAGAAGGAAGTCCGCGTGCCCAACGACTGGGAGATATTTTGGCTGATACCACCGTGGTAAAGGCCAAGAACTTGCGACTTTCATTGTCGTCATTAAAGAGTTTAGATCAATTGCAGGAAGCCCCGGCCAAGTATCCGCAGGCATCGCAACTGGCAGAAGAGCAAGTGCTTTTTATCAGAGAAGCGCTCAGGAGGTTTCAGAGAAAACCCAACCAGAGCAAGAAAGAATTGGTGGAAACCTTGGCCCAAAGAATACGGTTGCAGCTAGCTATTGACGATGCTACACGGGAAGTTCCGATGCTTGAACAGCTGGTGAAAGACTATGTGCG
>CAZDPF010000296.1:0-1673 GCA_964507215.1 uncultured Chryseobacterium sp.
TTGTCTCCAATCCATTTCACTTTAGATCAAAGACAATAGCCCACTGTTAAATACAGACTTACGTGCACAAGCCATCTTTTTATATCGTATTATTGTGAAAACTACTATAAGTGCCTACTACCGCTCTTTCGTCCGCTGTATTCAAAAGATTTTCCCTCCTATGGATCCTTGCTGGCTTCAGCTTAGGAACAGCTACCGCTCAAACCAGTGAGGTCGATTTTGAATCGATCTACCATGAGTTCACCACCTTTGGAGGAAGCACTTTTCAAAGAATACAAGATCCTGCACAAGCAGGCAATACGGTAGGGGAGCTGGTTAACGCCGGCGGAGTTTGGGAAGGTATTTACATGGATTTACCCAGCAAGGTGCTGCTCGATTCCATCAAAGTGATTCAATTGCAAGTTTGGAATCCGGGTGGAACAAGCCATTCGATGATCTGTAAGTTGGAGGATGGACAGCAGCAGGATGTTGAAGTACAGGTGAACTTTCAATCAGCCGGATGGCAAACCCTGACTTTTGATTTCAGTCAGGCACGCATTTCAGGATCGGCCACTCCCATTAATGCTGCTGGTGCCTATCAGCGCATGGCCCTATTTATTGATGGTGGTAGTGCTGTGGCTGGAAACTATGCCATTGATGACATCATCTACCCAGATTTTTCGTCGGTGTATGTGCTGGATGTGTTGTTCGATCAGTTGGTGTGGTCAGATGAGTTTAATTATAATGGTCCCGTAGACCCACAAGATTGGTTTCAAGAAGTGGTACCACCCAATTCATGGGGATGGCACAATGGCGAGTTTCAGCATTACACCAATCGCACAGACAATTCCTTTGTGAGCAATGGTATGCTTAACATCGTGGCCAAGCGAGAGACCTATACCGCTTATGGTATTACCAAGAACTTCACCTCTGCACGTTTGAACTCCAATTACTCGTTCACCTATGGGCGTATTGATGTGCGCGCCAAGCTGCCTTTTGGCGATGGCACTTGGCCGGCCATTTGGATGTTGGGCACCAGCATTGGCAACAATGTGCATCCGTTTAGTATGCCCTGGCCCGATTGCGGAGAAATTGACATTATGGAGCATTGGGGCTATGAACAAGACCGAATTCACGGCTCCATTCACACCCTCAGCAGTCATGGCAGTACGGTGAATACGGGTTCTACTATTCAGCCACATGTGAGTGATTCCTTCCACGTATACTCAGTGAATTGGTCACCAGATCGGATTAGCTTTCTACTAGACGACAAGATCTTTTATGTGTATCGTCCCAATGTGAAGAATGCCGCCACTTGGCCCTTTGATGATCCTCAGTTCATTATTCTGAATATTGCCATGGGCGGCGCTTGGTTTGATGTAGATCCGGCCTTTACCCAAAGTGATATGCAGATAGACTATGTGCGGGTGTACCAAGATTCTGCTGCCACGGTTGGCCAAATAGAGCCTGTTCAACATGCCCGATTGCGCCTCTTTCCACAACCCGCCCAAAATGAACTCTATATTGAAGGCATCTCCATTCAACAGCTGCAATTGGTAGATGCCCTCGGCCGTTTGGTCATGCAGGAGGTGGGCTCAGGTGAGCCTTCTATTCGTGTTTCTGTAAGCGAATTGCCGGCCGGTCTATACGGCTACCGCATCTTGAATGGAGGGGAATGGCAAAGTGGGAAACTC
>CAZDPF010000297.1:0-1653 GCA_964507215.1 uncultured Chryseobacterium sp.
GCATTATTTTTTTTGAGAGCGGCTCAAACACCCATTGATTATGCGAAAGGGATTGGCTTATCTTTGCGCCCCTTCAAGCGGATGTGGCGAAATTGGTAGACGCGCTATCTTCAGGCGGTAGTGTCTCATGACGTGGAGGTTCGAATCCTCTCATCCGCACCAAGTCTCCCCCTCAAACCCAAGAATTGTTTTGAGGGTTTTTTATTTCCAAGCCACTCGATTTTAAAACGCCCTACCCTACGTCTATCATTGACTGGGGTTCGTTAGATTTCCATCAAACCTTATATTCATCTGTTCAAATCCGTTCTAAACCGTTGCTCATGCAATCCAAAGAAGAAATAGTTAACAATTGGCTCCCTCGCTATACCGGTCGGCCGGTAGAAGATTTCACGCGATACATCATCTTGGTCAACTTTGGAGATTACGTCAAGCGCTTTGCAGCGCATCATCAAGTACCTATTGTTGGAGAAGAAAAGGCCATGCCCAATGCCTCAGCAGATGGAATAACCATCATCAACTTTGGAATGGGAAGCGCCAATGCGGCAACGGTGATTGATCTGTTGAGCGCTATTCGTCCTCGTGCCATCCTCTTCCTCGGAAAGTGTGGCGGACTTAAAAAGAAAAATCAGATTGGCGACTGGATACTGCCCATTGCAGCCATTCGAGGAGAAGGAACCAGCAATGATTACATGCCACCCGAAGTGCCTGCCATGCCTGCATTTGCGTTACAAAAGGCCATTTCTACTACCATTAGAGACTTTAACCAAGACTATTGGACAGGCACCGTCTACACCACCAATCGCAGGGTTTGGGAGCATGACAACGCCTTTAAGCGTTATCTAAAATTGCTACGTGCCATGGCCATTGATATGGAAACTGCTACGCTCTTTGTCACCGCCTTCAAAAATCAAATACCGGCAGGGGCGCTGCTGTTGGTGAGTGATCAACCCATGGTTCCTGAAGGAGTAAAGACAGCCCAAAGCGACCAAAAAGTAACTGATGGTTTTGTGGAGATGCATCTCAAACTCGGGGTGGCCTCATTGAAGCAACTTATCAATAATGGCCATACCGTGAAGCATTTGAAATTCTAATTCTAACAGAACCAATAACATACCTAAAAAAAAGCCCCGCCAATGAGCAAGGCCTCAGTCGGGATGACTGGATTCGAACCAGCGACCCCCACGTCCCGAACGTGGTACGCTACCATCTGCGCTACATCCCGTATTTTCTAGTTGGAGAAAAGAAAAACTAAACAATAACAAAATTAACCGATTACTTCTGTCTTCGAATAAATCGGAGGGAATAAATAGCCAGACTGAGTCCTGAATTGAAGACCACCAAAGCCAAGGTTCCCATAGAAAACCACTGAACAAACTCCCGCTGTTCCACCCGATAAAGAATAGCTTCTCCCAATAAACTCAGTCCAAGACCTGTGAGGGTCAATCCGGCTACCGCATAAATCAAGCGTTTCTTGTGCATGGTGTTATGGAATCGTACGCGAAAAAAGAAAGAAGAAATGACAATAGTGCGTACAGAAAGTGAAATTATATACAGAATATGTTGACTGTTCGGGGTTCTTGTACAAATTGTGTATGATTACGCAATCATCTGAAAATCGATTCAATAGGCCCCTTAATCTTGCAGTGTTAAACC
>CAZDPF010000298.1:0-1606 GCA_964507215.1 uncultured Chryseobacterium sp.
AATAGGGCAGGGGGAAGTGATTGCCTTTGAAGGAATGTTGGTGGATGACCAGATTGTGCGCAAGCTGGATGCGTTGAAAAAGGCTTATGCAGATACCGAAGACATGGGCAGCCGATGGACTGAAGTAATCGGCGTGTCTATCCTAACCGCCACCCTTCTGTTGATGCTCTACTTGTTCTTGCAGCGCTTCCGGGCTTTTGTGTTAGAAGACTTCGCCCGACTCAGTTTCATTCTGTTTTGTTGGGTGTTGATGGCGGCCATGGCGCGTTTTGCCTTGCAGTTCGGTAGCGATTATCTGTTGCTTGCTCCTTTGCCTGTTCTCCCTATTGTGATGCGTGCCTTTTTTGATACGCGATTGGCGTTATTCGTGCATATCCTAGTGATTTTAAGCATCGGCTTGCTCTCTTCTGAGGGCTTGGCCATTGTGATGCTGCACTTCATTGCAGGTTTTTATGCCATTGTAACGGTAGACTTGCTTTATAAAAGGGCGCAATTGTTTATCACTTTGGGCAAGGTGGTGATGATCTATGGCATCGTTTACATGGCTTTCCTTCTGTTCAGAGATACCCCTTGGGCAGAAGTTCCATGGCGAGATTTTATGTTTTTAGGAATCAACGGCACCCTGGCCTTGGCTGCATTCCCTTTGATTTATGTGAGTGAAAAAATCTTTGGATTGGTGTCTGATTTGAGCTTGCTTGAACTCACTGATACCAACAACGCCTTGCTGCGGGAGCTAGCAGAAAAAGCTCCGGGAACTTTTCAGCACAGTTTGCAAGTGGCCAATCTGGCCGAAGCGGCTGTGTTGCGGATTGGCGGAAATCCCTTGCTGATACGGGCAGGGGCCATGTACCACGATATCGGTAAAATGCAGAATCCCATGTATTTCATAGAGAACCAAGCCAGCGGATTGAATCCGCACGATGAATTGGGTTTTGATGAAAGCGCAGCCATTATTATCGGTCACGTGAAAGAAGGGATCAAGCGCGCACGAGCGGCGAAATTGCCCGAGACCTTGATTGATTTTATCAGAACCCATCATGGCAGTAGTACGGTGCAATATTTCTATCGGCAGCACATTAAAAATTTCCCTGAGGCCGAAGTTGATCTCCAACAGTTCTCTTACCCAGGGCCCAAACCATTTAGCAAGGAAACGGCTGTATTAATGATGGCCGACTCAGTAGAGGCGGCGAGCCGTTCGGTGGCCAGTAGAAATCGCAAAGACCTCGATGCGTTGGTGGAGAAGATCATAGCCGGACAAATGGCTGAGCTTCAGTTTGAAGAAGCCGACATTACTTTGAGGGAGATTAGCTTGGTGAAGGAAGTCTTCAAAAGCAAATTGAAAGACATTTATCACTTCCGAGTGGCTTACCCTGATTAGGTTTTTTTTGTTTGGGGGAAATAGGGAATCCGATTACTTTTGTCGTCCTTTTGAAAAAGGAAGTCACCCCCGGTGAGGTGGGTGAGTGGCTTAAACCAACAGTTTGCTAAACTGTCGTACGGGAAACTGTACCGGGGGTTCGAATCCCCCCCTCACCGCCAAAGATGACCGCCACAGCGCTGCTGTTGGCGGTTTTTCTTTTTGGTAGACCAAGCTTGCTTGTGTCTA
>CAZDPF010000299.1:0-1597 GCA_964507215.1 uncultured Chryseobacterium sp.
AATGGCCCCAGTACCAGGCCGATGACCTTGTTCATTTTTCAAAGGAAATGAAAAGCTTTGCCACCTAGAAAATTCTGCTAGTCATTCTGAAAATAGCGGTGGGCTATCGAACATCGGCGTTTTGCCTTGAAGCTAGATTCTTCTTGTGATTAGGGCTTGATGGAAAGCTTATAGGCCTTAAAATATTCTCCACTTTGAAGCGAGACAGAGTAGACTTGACGGCCATCCACATTCCTTGAAATCAGGCCATTTCCTTTACTCAATTCTTCTACACTTAGATGAAGTCCAGGTGCTGAGAAAGTGATGCTTCCGTGAAGTGCTTGTCCGCTGTCGGGGTATTGGTTAATACCAGGTGGCTTCAAACGATCCGGAAAATAAATATCATTGAGGAAGTCACGACAAAGAGTGATAATTATTTCCCCATCAGGATTGCTAAAAGCCGTCATCCATAAGCCATCAGTTTCTTGTATGCGAATAGACGAGTAAGCTGGGTGAAGGCTGTCTGCTACCCTTTGTGGACTTACGGTGCAGACGAGATGACCCGCTGCATTGTAATCTGCATATTCCTGAGTTTTTGGAATCACATAATTCGACCAAAATTGATTGGGAGATTCAGCTAAGTTCCATTTGATTTCTTCGTCGAAAAGAACTGTTTTCGTCCCGAAAGGTCTTAGATCAATTAAATGAGAAGAGTAAGGGCGAATTTCTTGGATCAAAGTGCGCAAACTGCTTTCCATCTGCAGTACCTCTTCATTCAGGTCTACATTGGCAATACCTCCAAGTGCCACTATTCCGCTGACCTGTTTATTTAAGCCTGATTGGGTAGAAATATGGGGAATCCAAACATGTGGCGATCCATTTGAGGCTTGAAGAAGGTGTGAAAAGAGAAAACGATAGTAAATGGATGGCGTTAGCTCATTCCGTTGTTTGGTACTTGCCTTGAGCTTTCCTCTAAGATTGGCGCGCAGCGGAATGGCTATTTCTGTTTTCAAGGTGAATTCTTCCCACGTAGCACTATGCAAATGCAAATCAGAAAGCGCTGGCCAATTGTTTCCTGCAATGAGGAACTGATGGGGCAAATGGCTATCATTCATTGAAGTTGATAAATCGGTAAAGAAAGAATCAATAGATTGATTGCTAAATGCATAATCCGCCGCGTCACCTTGGTATTGGGTGTGTTCTTTTTGCCAATGAGAGAACATAGGTTGACAATTTTGGCAGTGACATCGCTGAGTGAATAGGTGGCGATCGTCAAAATAAAGTATAGGAAAACCTTCTTGAACGATGTGCTTCAAGCGAGCGATCAAAGTGTCTCTGTACGCACTGTTAAGGCACAGTGCAGTTCCGCGTTTGCTTTTAACCTGATTCCCGTCTCCGTCGAGACTGATCCAATCATCGTGTTCATTGGCCAAAGCCAAATCTTCTGAATGACGATAATAGACTATTGTAGCACGACCTTTTAAGCCATCTACTCGTCTAAAGTGATCAAAAATATTGGGGTATGACCTATTAAACCACCAAGGATTTTCATCTGAAATTTTAACATGCCGAACAACTACGCGGGAATCTATACTGTCTAGAAAAGGTGTAAAAGGCC
>CAZDPF010000300.1:0-1589 GCA_964507215.1 uncultured Chryseobacterium sp.
CGACCCAATCCAGATCGATTGCGCGATTGGATCTCCTCCCCAAAATCCAATGGCTACGAAAGTTTACACATCACCGTAATGGGTCCTGATGGCCATTGGGTAGAGGTGCAAATCAGAAGTGCCCGCATGGATGTCAATGCTGAGTTGGGACTGGCCAGCCATTGGAAGTACAAGGAAGAAGAAGTAGCGGATAACCGCTTGGATGGATGGCTGAAAAAAGTTAGGGAAGCGCTTGAAAATCCAGATATTAATGCACTGGAGTTTGTAGACGATTTCAAATTCAACCTGTTTTCAGACGATATCTTCGTTTTCACTCCGAAAGGAGAATTGCGCACCTTGCCGAAGGGGTCATCGCCCTTGGATTTCTCTTTTGACATCCACACAGATGTTGGTATTAACACCCTCGGTGCAAAGGTCAATGGCAAGTTGGTACCACTGAATTACAAGCTCAAAAGCGGCGATCAGGTAGAAATACTCACCTCCTCCAAACAAAAGCCCAGAGAAGAGTGGCTCAATTATGTTGTAACCAGTAAAGCCCGCACCAAGATTCGGTCATCCCTTCGCGAAGAACGCAATCTGGTGGCTGACCGCGGGAAAGAAGTTTTGGCGCGCAAACTGGGCTTTTTACGGGTGAAGTTGAACGATCAAATTGAAAGAGAACTCACCCATTTCCTCAAACTCAGAGACAGCCAAGAGCTGTTCTATCAAGCCGGTTTAGGACTACTCGACAACCAAGACTTAAAACAGTTTGCCAAAGATCGAAGCGGCAGATTTTACAAGTATTTCCGCAGCCGATTGCGCCGACCTACCAGCGTTCCCAAAGAAGAGCTTCAACCTGCAGGACCAAAAGAACATAGCCATTTGGTCTTTGGAAACGAAGAACAAGAACTCGAATACAAACTCGCCCCTTGCTGCAATCCCATTGAAGGCGATGATGTTTTTGGGTTTATTACCTCCAATGAGGGCATCAAAGTGCACCGGAAAGACTGTCCGAATGCCATCGCTATGCAGTCTCGTTTTGCCAGCAGAGTGATCAAAGCCAAATGGGTTTCGAACGAAGTGCAAGAGTTTGTAGCGGTGATCAACATCAACGGAATTGACACGGTAGGACTGGTGAATAAAATCACCCAAATAATTTCCAACGACCTGAATGTCAATATTCGATCTTTGAACATCAGCGGAGACGGCGGCGTTTTTGAAGGTGCTATTACGGTAGTGGTTCGCAACAAAATGCACTTGCAGAATGTGATGGCTGAAATCAAAAAAGTGGAAGGCATTCGAGAGGTAGACAGACACTTCAAGAAGTGATGGCTTAAGGCTTACTTTTACGCTTTGTACCCTGTGGTGTTAGAGGAATCAGAATTTGAAGAAGTGAAGGAAGTCTTCACCCGTTATCTTGAAGACAACGGGCAGCGAAAGACTTCTGAGCGCTATGCCATTCTCAAAGAGATTTACAGCAGCGATGATCATTTCGACATCGAATCGCTCTACCTCTCCATGAAGAACAAGAACTATAGAGTGAGCCGGGCCACCTAGTACAACAACATCTAGTGGTTGTTGGCTAGCAATTTGGTGCGCCGGCATCAGTT
>CAZDPF010000301.1:0-1562 GCA_964507215.1 uncultured Chryseobacterium sp.
TATAGCTTTCATTCGGATTGTTGGACAAGGCATCGGAGTCAAAGCTCAGAACGGGCTGCCCGTTGCTGTCTTTGATGATAATTACCTCGCCGCTGTTGTTGAAATTGAGGCCATCCGGACTAGACGAAGCGGTAAGAACAATGGCTCCTCCGAAGCTGCCTGTAGGTGTGCCTCCGCCAAAAACTACTAGCGCTCCGTTGGGGGGAATTAAAGTACCCGATGGTACTGTGTACTTGAGGGAGCCGCTGGTGGTATCGTCCCAAATCTGCAGTCCGCCCGCATCATAGTTGAAGCTACCAGTATTGATGAACTCGATGAATGAGTCTTCTTCTTGATCATACACCCCATCGCCATTGGCATCGCCATCCAAGGCGCTATTGGAAGGGTCGTACAATACTTCATTCACTATGAGCGGGAAATTAACTTGAGAACCACCTTGCCACTGAGAAAGGATGGAAAAAACATGTGTTCTTGCTGCCCTTTTAATAATACCTGCAGTATTGGTGTCTAAGCCTGCATTGTATCCAATAAAAACAGGGTTTTTCTGGAATATCAATGAGTAAAAGCAACAAGCTGCAGCATAGCTGCCGGCAAGTGAAGGATGTGATCCATCTGCTGCATAGAGATCAATTGTTGGATGGTCTTCTCTCAATTTGCTCCACAAATAACCCACGGGCGAAACCGACGCACTTATACTGTCAGCCATGTGGATATAACGTTCTCTGAGTAGGCTATCCATCCCTTCATAGGTGCATACCGGTGGCCAACTGCCACAGTTTGTTGCATCTCCATTCTCTCGGCCCCACGTCATATAAAACAAGGTCTTCCCAATTGGATTGGCCAATTTGAAGGCATCGTTTAGCTGGTAGGAAGCCGAATAAAAAGATGCTTTCACTTGCGCATCTGTGAGGGATGGAATCTGACTTTGCTCCTGCAGAATCATGTAATCCCAATTGGGCAATCCTATTAAACCATTGGTTGTACTGTTGGTGGAATGAGATGTTAATGTATATCCTCCAATAGTGTGTTGGCCATGAAATAAACTGTCTCCAGTTGAAGAAGCCATCGTTGCTACCAATGTGGGCAAATCATTGTAGTACGTGTAGCTATTTCCAATGAATACAGCCCGCCTTACTAAGCTTTGTGCAGAAAGGCCAGGAAGAAATGAGAAAAAAAACAGCCATCTCAAAAGATGGCTGTTCGAAATAGTCAGGAATTGCATGCTTAGTACTTACTAATGACCCTATTCTCCGAATGTCCTTCACTCACAACTTGAATGAGATAAAAGCCAGAGGGCAAGGCAGAAATGTCCAAGCTAGACTCTTCTGCACGTGCAACTTGATCCTTTAGAACTCTTCCATTCATATCGAGCAGTTTGATTTGGCTGCCCATAGGTGCCTTAATGTACATGAGCCCGTTGGTTGGATTAGGATAAATCGTTATTGTCAATGAAGCATCCATATCTGCGCTGTTATCCTCTCCTTTGGCAGAAGGCGCTGCTACCACGCGCTCCATATAGTTGGAGTACACTCCATCAGCGAAGGTGCCGTTGGTAGGTCTTG
>CAZDPF010000302.1:0-1535 GCA_964507215.1 uncultured Chryseobacterium sp.
CAACGGACAGTGGATCAGCGAAGAAGGCGTGATCCCTAAGCGCTTCTCTTCTTTTCTTTCTTTTAGAAGTCAAATCCAACGAGGCCCACAAGCTCAATTTCAACAATCAAGCCCTGGGCGAAGTGGGAATTCTGGTGGTAGAGGGAACTGTTCTAAGCTGTAGAGAACGCATTGTAAGTGGGCAATTGATGGTTTCCACTGAGGAAAATAAGTGTCAAGTTGAAATGGGAGAAAACACCCACTTGCTCATTTTTGGTGGCCCCGCTTTGTCCGAGGAGCGATTCATGGATTGGAACTTTGTATCAAGCTCACAAGAACGAATACTCCAAGCGCGCCAAGACTGGAACAACAGACTATTTCCAGCAGTTTCAGGAGACAGCACCTACATTCCCCATCCCTTAGATAAGCATTGATCCCCTTGCTTCGATTTCTATTTCTATTCTGGCTGTTATTCCTCAGCGCTGCCCTTCAAGCGCAGTTTGCTGTGATTGCTTCAGACGAAAACACCATCGCGCTGAGCGACTACCATAACAACCAACTCTTGCTGCTGGCAGCCGCCCATAGCAGTAAGAAGTACAAGCTGCCCCTTCCTGTTCTGCTCAAGAACTCCACAGAGCGAGCAGTTGGGGTGAATAGATTGGCCATCAACCACGCAGGTAACCGACTGTATTGGCAAAATGGCCAACAAATTTGGATGCACCAATTGAAAGAGTCCAAGCCATTGGGAGAATGGAGATTACTTTATGAGCACCCGAAGTCTCGGGGAAATCTGCTCGGATTCTACCTACACCCCAAGCAATCCATCATGGCTTTGATGGTAGAAATTGACAGGAGACATAGTAGTTCCAATCCAGAAGCCCATCATTGGACGTGCAGAACGGTGATTCCCGCAGACCTTTCTGCAACAGGCATTTATCCAGCTTCGCCTTTGCTGTTCTCAGATCATGAGCAGCTAGACCAAGTATGGGTATTAGACCAATGGCATCTCTTGGCGCACTACCGAAACGAAGAAACCTCCGCCCGAAAGCTGCAGCTCTACCATCGAATAGGGATGGACCATTGGGAGTTGGCCGAAGATGATATTTTCAAAGGATACTATCCCCAAGCACCAGTGGCCCAATTGCCTAATTCTTTGCGTATTATGCTCTACCCTTGGTCGTTTGATGGTCCAATGGCCTTCGCTGATTTAGAAGAACGCCCAAAAGATCCATCAGGGCGAAGCATTGCTCAGCCCCAATGGATTTTCAGCGGTGAAGAGAACGAACGCCTGAGCATGGTTTATCCGCGTATCCCAAAATCAGATCGTTTCATGCAAAAAATGGCACCTGGTGGACTCTTCGTTGTGGGAAGTCATTCAGAAACAGTAGATGGAATCACCAAAAAGAGCCATTTGTTTTTTCCTCAAACCCTCCAACGTGGAAAATACCTCACAGGCTTGAACGGTGGACAGCATGATACCATGGTGGTGGAAGGCTTTGCCTATTTCTATGATCTCTCGAACCAATTCGCCTTGGTGCTTCGTCCGATTCACAGCG
>CAZDPF010000303.1:0-1532 GCA_964507215.1 uncultured Chryseobacterium sp.
TCAACAATATACAAATTCCCTCAAATCAATAAAAGTCTCCTTTTAGCTATTTAATCTCCTTTTGGGAATTATTCCAATAATTAACAGCAGGATGGTAAGGGCGCCATTGAGGGCCAGAACCTCGAAGCCCAATGCAAATCCGAAATCGCGCTTTAGCCAAGCATCAATGCTCCAACTAATTAAGGGAGACAATAAACACGCTAGAGGAATCCACCAACTGCTGCGCAACTGCCACTTGCTGAGCATTCCAAATGCAAACATGCCCAACAGGGGTCCGTATGTAAACCCTGCTGCACGGAAGAGATTCTGAATAACATGCGGATCATCAATGGCGTAGCGGAACACAATTACTACAGTCATCAACAACACTGAGAAAAAGATGTGTACCAGCGTTCGGGTGCTCTTTCCTACTTCCCCTACCATTCCTAAAATATCTACACAAAAACTGGTAGTAAGTGCCGTTAGCGCAGAGTCAGCACTTGAATAAGCGGCTGCTATTAAGCCAATTAGAAACAGAACAATCAACCAAGGCCTTCCAGACTCTTGCAAGATAACCGTTGGGAATAAGGCATCGCCAGTTGCAGTAACCCCATGCTTTGCCGCATATTCATGCAGCAACAATCCCAAAACGAGAAATAGCCCATTCACTCCAATCAACACCCAAGAGAACCATTTCATATTGCGCTGGGCCTCCTGCAAATTTTTACAGCTGAGATTCTTTTGCATCATGTCTTGATCCAATCCGGTCATCACAATGGTGATCAACGCACCGCTGAAGAACTGTCGCCAGAAGAACTTAGGATCGCCGGCATCTTCCCAAAAGAAAATTTGGCTTTTTTCATGGCTTGCTAGGTAATTCCACCAAGCGTTTTCTCCAATTAAATCGCTTCCAAGCCAAAGCACCGATAAGAGGGCTGCCAGCAATAAAAAACTGGTTTGCAAGGTATCTGTCCAGACAATCGTGCGAATTCCTCCTTTAAAAGTGTACACCCAGATCAAAAAGATGGTAATGCTGACGGTAAGCCAAAAAGGAAAGTTCCACGCATCAAAAACAAAGAGTTGCAAAACCATGGCCACCAAATAGAGCCGAAAACTGGCACCTATTACTCTACTCAGCAAGAAATACAACGATCCAGTTAAGCGCGCAGAATGACCAAACCGTCTTTCGAGATAGCCATAAATAGAAGTGAGTTCCATCTTGTAGTACACTGGCAGCAAGACTTTGGAAATGATCCAATACCCCAAGAAATAGCCCAACACCATTTGCAGATAGCTAAAGCTGCTGCTGCCTACCCATCCTGGTACATACAAAAAGGTTACACCACTCAAGCTGGCCCCAATCATTCCATACGCCACCAAATACCAGGGCGATTTCCGACTGCCTATGAAAAAATCGGCATTGTTCCCTTCTCTGCCGGTCCAATAACTCAGGCCGATCAACAAGAGGAAGTACCCGGCCACTACCAATAACAAAACCCACGGATTCATCACAGCTACTTTGGATTCAAAACTCGGCATATTCCTTCAGCCCA
>CAZDPF010000304.1:0-1524 GCA_964507215.1 uncultured Chryseobacterium sp.
AACTTCTTGGTAGATCAGAAGAACATATAAGAGTAGCCAATTCGCATTCCTCCGTAGAAGTCATTGGCCGTGCGATTATTGATGTACTGAAAACCTTCAAGATCATCAAAACTGCAGAAATGACCGGTTACCTCAATACTCAAATAAGACTGGTAAGACGTTCTGATCTTCAGACCTGCCCCTCCAAAAAAATTAAAGCCCATATACGCATTGGGTCGCAGTTCAAAAGCAGTTGGATAGCGAATGTCTTCTTTAACATTAGGGTTATAGAAGTTGATTCCACCACCAGACTTGATATAGAAAGAGGTACGCTGCGACCTGCGGTATTTGCCAAACTTGGAGAAATTCAACTCCATAAAGGCATTGACCTGAATCATATGGGTATTAACCTCCAAACCTCTAGTAGGATTGGAATGGTTCACATCTTTTGATTGAATAATGCCATAACTGGCTTCTGTACCCAAAGTAAACCAAGAAGCTACTGTTCTGCGCAAATGCAGTCCACCCATGGGACGAACTTCATTGATATAGCCTGAAATCTCACCTGTAGCAACTTCTCCATTGTAGTTGATGGTACCTACGAAAAAACCAAAGTCAGTATAATTGAGCTGATTCTGTGCTTTCAGGGCTCCGGAGCTCAAGAATAAACCGAGCAAGACTATAATTGCTTTGTGCTTCATGTACCTCAGTGATGCCTCAAAAATACAGTTTTGCTTGAGCTACTCCGACTAGGATCGAATTGATAGCCTTTTTCCATAAAACCCGCCAAGTCTTCCACTCTTTCAATCTGGTTTTCAAGGACATAATTAGCCAACATTCCTCGGGCTTGCTTCATGAACACCTGTATGGGTCTTGGTGCTCCACCATCTCCCTTGTCTTCTAAAAAATCTACTTGGTGGATTTGCGCTTTAAAAAAACTGGGGTCCACAGCCCGAAAGTATTCTGCTGATGCAAGATTGAGAATAGGACGCTCTTTGGCCAAATCTGTTAAGGCAGAACGAAGCTTCTCCTGCCAGAAGTCATATAAATTTTTCTTTCTGCCGATGGATAAGGCTGTTCCCATTTCCAGTCGATAAGGCAATACATGATCAAAAGGACGAAGCCAACCGTATAAACCGGAAAGAATTCGCAGATGGTCTTGGGCATAAAGCTTGGTAGCCTCCTTCCAAGCGGGGGCCGCTAATCCTCTATAAACCTCACCATCAAAAAGATAAACCGCAGGAATTTCGCCTTTCCCCTCTTTCTGTAACCATACTTGATTCCGCTGATAATTCTCTTCTGCCAAGGCCGAACTAATAGCTTGTAATTGTTGTAGCTGCTTCGGACGCTTATCCGCCAAACGCTTCATGATGCTCTTGGAACCCTCCAAAAAGCTAGGTACAGAAATCTGTTGGGAAGAGATTTCGGTATGCTCATTCAATCTTTTGGCCGGAGAAAGCAGTACAATCATGATTTATTCGTCTATTGACAGGCTATGGCATCACTTTTGGAACTTCATCCAAGTATATTTGCCTTGCTCGTGAA
>CAZDPF010000305.1:0-1513 GCA_964507215.1 uncultured Chryseobacterium sp.
CCTGCACATTGCCCAGCGGTTCAGCGCTGTTGAGGTCGGTGATGAAAACATCGTAAAGATCTTCTTCACTTTGTTTGGCCACCATTCCCAAAGAGCTGGAAATCAAATTGGCCGATATTCCACGTTCCCAGTAGAGGTAGTAGCTGTCAGCACAAGGATTGTCTTTCTCTCGCCAATCCATTTGGCCATCGTACCACCCCCAGTTGTCGTAATAATAGCCGCCCCAATCTTGATGGGGTTGGTGTTTGTCTAATTTGACCACCTCTTCATCACCCCCACAAGGGTAGAGCGATTGGGAGCGCTCAAAGCCAATTAAGATGCGGTAAAGGGCACCGGGCTCTTGTTGGATATACTCGCTGATGTCGATGGCAAAAGTGTTCCATTCACCGTAGTCAATGGTTTCATTGGAATGTAGATCAACTTGTCCATCAAAGACCATACGGCCCACGCGACTGATTTCGTTGTCGCCATCCATCGCATTCACTTGGAGAAACTGCGGAACATTCTCGGCGAATATGCGGATGATGCGCAGGTTGACGGCCTTGAGGTTGACCGCCCGAAAAGGAAAGATGGTTTGTCCGCGTGTAGGCATAATCACCCCATCGTCTATGCGTTCAACATTGGGCAATGAAGTGGAGAGCTCAAGTGCTCGCACATAGCTGCTTTGCAGTTGGTTGCCCATACTATTGCGCAGCGATGAATGAATGTGGAGGGTTTCATTGGCTTGCAAACTGCGCTGTGGCCAAGCGCGAATGAGGTTGCCTTCTATCTCTAAGCGCAAGGCTTTTCCGCTGGCCAAGTAGACCAGACCTTTGATTTCTTGCGACTCCAGAATGGGATCAGAAAAGGCCATTTCGATATGAAGCTGTGGTTCGCGCAGCACGTTCACCTGTTGCAGGGTAAACTCGCCCAAAGGCGGAATGCGTATGGATTCTTTCCCGCTGCTTTCGGCACCCATTGCGGCGCCATCCCATGTAATTTGAAGGAATTGTTCGGTGGCTTGGCGTTCTATTTCCGTGGTAATCAGCGCGTGCTCTCGACCGTTTCCCTCATGGGTCCAGTTAGCGGAAATTTCTTTTCCATTCAGCTCCAGTTGAACGCTTTGCTGCAATGCGTCGGGCAAGCAGAAATCGTTGGTGCGCACTAGGGCTTTTAATTGCACCTGTTCCGGTTGTAGCGGATCAGGCGAAAAGAGGTGAAAGGAAGAGAGGCTGATGCTTTGGGTGATGATGGAGAAGCTGAACCTGAGCTCGTGGAAATCCTCTGGCACTTGGAGGAGCTTGTGCAGTTGCAGCTCGCCCACGAAAGCTTCACCGGAAGGAAGGGGCGCATCGGGATAAAAAACAAGGGTTTGTGGATCTTGCCAACGTGCGTTGCCTTTGAGGGCAGGTTCGAAGCGTAGAATTCCCGATGCCAGGGAGGCATCCTTTTGTGCATTAGGAACGGGTTGATTGAATAGAATCTTAATGTTGGATTGGCTGCCGATGACCCCGGAGGTGAATCCGTTGATGTA